>NZ_JBFTML010000017.1:0-147424 GCF_056396925.1 Pseudomonas sp. 05N433
ACCATGGACGTGCCACGTCAGTGTGTGTTCGTCGGTACTACCAACCAGGACGAGTACCTCAAGGACGCCACCGGCAACCGCCGCTATTGGCCGGTGGCCTGTACCAAGGTCGACGTGGCGTTGCTGCGCGAGATCCGCGACCAGCTCTGGGCCGAAGCGGTGTTCTGCTATGAGGCCGGTGATCTCTGGTGGGTGACCCCGGACGAAGCGCCGATGTTCGCCGAAGCCCAGGACCAGCGTTTTGTCGTGGATGAATGGGAAGGACCGATCCTGACCTGGCTGGAGGAATCGCAGATTGGCGAGACCGCCACCGGCAGTGAGGTGATGAGTCAGGCGCTGAAGCTCGATCCGGGGCACTGGGGTAAACCGGAGCAGATGCGTGTCGGCGCGATCATGCACCGGCTGGGCTGGCGACGGTTCCGTTTGGGCGCTTTGAGCAAGAGCGGTCAACGGCCTTGGGCGTACAAGAAACCCGAGCATTGGGGCAGGGCACCTGCGCTGCAAAGGGACGAGTTCGAGGAGCCTTGCTTCGATGATTAAGGCAATCGATATGGCCCTCAAACAATGGGCGCAGGAGCTGCACAGCGACGAGGTAGCCGCCGGTTACTCGGGCGGCAACATGGTCGCGATGATGATGGAAAGCGGTGGTCAGCTCGTGCGCGGCAGGCGCGGGAGCAGGGTGCCGTTGGAGGCGTCCCTGGACATCGAGCGCATCGTGAAGAAACGCCTCGATCCCGAGCTGATGGCGGTGGTGCAGGTGCATTACTGCCAGCCCGATGCGCCCTTGGCGGCGCGTCTGGCGCGAAGTGGCTGCACCCGCAACGTCTACTACCAGCGCCTGCATGACGCCCACATCGTAGTCGAGCACTTCCTCCTGGGGGAAGCGGCTTGATCGTGGGCCTCCCTCTGGCTTACGCCGTCCCACCGGCCTGCCTCCGTCCCACCGCTTTTTGCGGTGGTGGGACGGGCGCAGGCCGCGTCGTTGTTGGGCTGTCCCACCGTCCCACCTTTTTCATGCCTCCCGCCCGTGTGTGCGTAGCGGGTACAGGTACGCGCGTTTACGCGCACGCGTGCTTTTTAAATTTCTCTCTTTACACGAGAAAGGAGAGATAAAAGTAGGACGGTGGGGCAAAGCCCCATTCTGCGGGGCGTTCAGACGTCCCACCTTGTTTTAAAGAGGTGGGACGCATGGGACGCCACAACAGCAAAAGACAGCCGGGATAGATATTCACCGACATTCGCCAGCCGTTCACCGAGCGTAACCCACACATTCACCGGATGGCATTAAAACGGTCTTGCTGCCACCAGAATCGACCTGTAAAAAGGGGCCATCTTCGATGGGTGCGACCGCAAAGCGCGGCAGGCAACCCACCACCTGACCCGGCCAATGCGCCGGGTCTTTTTGTTTAAGGGGCAGGGCAATGGCGAATGAGCAACAGGCACTGACAGAGATGCCGATCTGGTTGGTGATTGCCCTGTCCCTGGTCGGTGGCGTGTCCGGCGAGATGTGGCGCGCTGACAAGGATGGGGCGCGAGGCTGGGCGTTACTGCGCCGCCTCGCACTTCGCTCCGGCGCCTGCATCGTCTGCGGCGTGTCAGCGATGATGTTGCTGTTCGGCGCAGGCTTGTCGATCTGGACAGCGGGCGCTCTGGGTTGCCTGACTGCGATGGCCGGCGCGGATGTCGCCATCGGCCTGTACGAGCGCTGGGTGGCCAAACGGCTGGACCTGAGCGAGGCCGAGCCGAAGGCATGACCCGGGCAGGTCGGGCGGGGCGCAGATTTTTACGGGTCCTCCCTGAGGGCCGCCCCCTACACGGGTTATCGAACTCGCGGATTCTCTCTAGCTGAAAATTGCACAAGGATGTCCGTCTTTTTTAGGGCGATTCAGACTCGGATCGAGGCCTATCCCCAGTTTTCAATGGGTCCTTCCAGCGATCTGGGGGAATGGGGTAATTCGAACCCCGATCTTTTTGCAGATTCAACCCGCCATAGGGGGTTCCGCTTCCTATTCAGTACCAGGACATGACCATGCCAACGCAATGTGAAATCGCCAACCATCTGGACATGCGCGAGCGCAATGCCCGCGGGGGCGGAGGCGGCCAACTGGAAGAGCCGCGTGCAGGGGAGAGCTGAAAACCGACGGGGACCCTGGAGCTTTTCAACCAACACGGGGTCGGAAACCCGCGGGATCATGTTAGTGGGAGGCCCGCCAGCTTACTGAAATTTCAATCCACTGAAATCTTGAAAGGATTCATTGAAAAGCCGCTGAAAAGGAGGGCTTATGAGCACAGCTACGTACCTGTCAAAGAGCGCCTTCGCTGCGCACATCGGCCGATCACCGAGCTACATCACCTGGCTGAAAGAGAATGGCCGGTTGGTGCTGTCGCCCAATGGCAAGCAGGTCGATGTGCTGGCCACCGAAGCATTGATCCGCGATACCGCTGACCCGAGCAAGACTGCTGTCGCTGCTCGCCACCAACAGGAGCGGCTTCAGCGTGATGTGTACAGCCACGTCGCAGCACAATCTGAGCCGACTATCATGGCTGCGCCGCCGCCCGTTGATCCTGCTCATGGGCAGACTCCAGACTTTCAGAAAGCACGAGCGCATCGCGAGCATTATCTGGCGCGGATGGCTGAGATGGAGTTTCGCAAGGCGCAGGGTGAACTGGTGGAAATCAGCTTTGTGCAAAAGGCCGCTTATGAAACGGCACGCTCACTCAATCACTCGCTGATGAGCCTGTCGCCGCAATTGGCGCCACAACTCGCCGCGCTGTCTGACCCATGGGAGGTGGAGCGGCAACTAACCGCTGCACTACGTCAGCGACTCAACGAAGCGGCTCAAGTGTCCAGCGACGATTTTGGCGTCGTATTGAGCGAGTGCTGAGGATATACCTGGCTTAGGATTTGTTATGGTTTGTGGAAAGTTGTACTTCTGATGTTTGGCCATCTTGAAATGCAGTCATGACCTGGCACCATCAAAATTTCAGCCGTTGAGGTGTTGGGGTGGCCTTTTTTGAAAGTGCGCAACTTCTTGCGCACTTGTTCCGGATATTTCGCTGGATAAATCGCTACAGCCCAAGTAATTCGTGGTCTGTAGCCCAGTGCGCAACTTCTTGCACACCACTGCGCAACTTCTTGCGCACCTCTCAGTGAATTCATACTGAATTCTCACTGTTTCTGCGAAGGAACTCCTCTCAGCCCCCCGATTTACAAGGCTCGAAAAAAGTTGGCATGTTGTTTGATGGCAAATGGCCGCTTCTTAGGTGGTTTCACCTATAACGCACCCACTGATCCAGCAAGGAGAGCATCCCATGGCAACACCAGCGTACATGTCGGTTACCGGCGAAAAACAAGGCCTGATCACTGCCGGCGCCTTCACCGCCGACTCCGTTGGCAACACCTACCAGGAAGGCCACGAAGACCAGGTGATGGTTCAGGCTTTCAGCCACGACGTGATCATCCCGCGTGACCCACAATCCGGCCAGCCAACCGGTCAGCGCGTTCACAAGCCAGTTGTGATCACCAAGGTCTACGACAAGGCTTCGCCTCTGCTGCAAGCCGCTCTGACTTCCGGCGAGCGCATGAGCGAAATCGTTATCCAGTGGTACCGTACTTCGGCTCAAGGTACTCAAGAGCACTACTACACCACCAAACTGGAAGACGCGATCATCGTCGCCATCAACAACAAAATGCACAACTGCCAGGATCCAGGCAACTCGCACTTCACCCACCTGGAAGAAGTGCAGTTCACCTACCGCAAAATCACCTGGACTCACGAAGTATCCGGTACTTCGGGTTCCGATGACTGGCGTGCTCCAGTCGTTTAAACACGGCTGATGGTTGTACCGCCCCGGCCGGGAAGACCGGTCGGGGCGCACTCACCTCTAAAGAATTTTTTGCCAATAGCCCCTTGAGGGCTGTTGCGCGTCGCAGCACTGCGCGAGGAACAAGGGATGTTCTCACCGGCCAACCAGCCTCATTTCAATCTGACCATCGATGGCGCGGACAGCGATTTCCAGGTGCTGTCGTTCACCGGGAAAGAGGCGCTCAATACCCCCTTCGAGTTCGAACTGGAACTGGTCAGTGAGAAGGCCTCGATCAACCTCGAAAGCCTGCTGCACAAACTCGCGTTCCTGCAGCTGTCGCCCAGCGGCACGGGGATTCACGGGCTGATCTACAGCATCGCCCAGGGCGAGGCCGGCAAGCGCCTGACCCGCTACAAAATCTCCCTGCGCCCGCAGCTGTCGTATCTCGCGCATCGAGTCAACCAGCGCATCTTCCAGCAGATGACCGTGCAACAGATCATTAGCAAGGTGTTGGAAGAACACGGCATCCTCGCCAGCGATTACCACTTCCAGCTCAGCGCGATTTATCCCGAGCGCATTTACTGCGTGCAGTACGACGAGTCGGACCTGGATTTCATCCAGCGCCTGTGTGAAGAGGAGGGCATTCATTACCACTTCCAGCACACGTCCAGCGGCCACAAACTGACCTTCGGCGATGACCAAACGCTGTTCCCGAAACTGGCGCCAGTGGCCTATCAGCAGGACTCCGGACTGGTCGCCGACAAACCGGTGGTCAAGCGTTTTGGTTTGCGTCTGGCGACCCGCACCAGTCGCACCACGCGGCGCGACTACGACTTCGTCAAACCGAAAATCGAGCTGGAAAGCGACGCCAAAAGCAGCGCGCAACCGGACCTCGAAGACTACGATTACCCGGGCCGTTTCGTCGATCGCGAGCGTGGTAAACACCTGGCTAATCGCGCATTGGAACGCCATCGCAGCGACTACCGTCTGGCCGAGGGCAACAGCGATCAGCCGATCCTGGTCAGCGGGCATTTCCTCGCCCTGACCGAACACGCCAACCCGACCTGGAACGACCTGTGGCTGCTCACCGAGATCTTCCACGAAGGCAAGCAGCCGCAGGTGCTGGAAGAGTCGGTGACCAGCGACACCACCGACAACAAAAGCGATTTCCACCAGGGCTACCGCAACCGCTTCAGCGCGATCCCGTGGGACGTGCCGTATCGTCCGCCGCTCGACCACCCGAAACCGAAAGTCCTCGGCACACAAAGCGCGGTGGTTTGTGGCCCTGAAGGCGAAGAGATCTACTGCGACCAATACGGCCGGGTGAAGGTGCAGTTCTTCTGGGACCGCGAAGGCAAGCACGACGACATGACCAGTTGCTGGATGCGCGTGGCGTCGAGCTGGGCGGCGGAAACCTTTGGCTCGATCAACATTCCGCGGGTCGGCATGGAGGTGTTGATCACCTTTCTGGAAGGCGATCCCGATCAGCCGCTGATCACCGGTTGCCTGTACCACGGCGCGAACCTGCCGCCGTACAAGCTGCCGGATTTCAAAACCCTGGCCACGGTCAAGAGCAAGGAATACAAGGGCAGCCGCGCCAACGAATTGCGCATCGACGACACCACCAGCGAGATCAGCATTGCGCTGCGCAGTGATCATGGTGCGAGTGCGATCAACCTCGGCTATTTGACGCATCCACGCCCAAGCGGTGGTCAGCCGCGTGGCGAAGGGTTCGAATTGCGCACCGACCGCCACGGCGCAGTGCGTGCCGGTGCCGGTCTGCTGATCACCACCGAGCCGCGTCCGAACGAGTCGAAACATCACAAGGATCTGCCGGAAACCGCCGAACGCCTCGCCACTGCCAGCGACCAGCAGGACGGCTTCGCGGTGCAGGCCAAAGAGCTGCAAGCGCAGGAGGCCGGCGATCAGGACGACGTGGCCAAGGCCTTGCACGCACAGCATCAAGGCGTGCTCGGCAGTGGCCCGGCGAACATGACCGCCAATGAGTTCCCGGAATTCACTGAACCGCATCTGGTACTGGCCAGCCCGGCCGGCATCGCCCTGACCACGCCGCGCTCCAGTCACATCGCCACCGGCGAACACTTGGCGCTGAGCAGCACCGGTCACACCAGTCTCTCCATCGGTAAACGTCTGCTGGCCAGCGCTAGTCGCGGCATGCGCCTGTTCGTGCAGAGCATGGGATGGCGCCTGGTCGCGGCCTCCGGCGACATCGATGTACGTGCGCTCAAGGACAGCATCAACCTGCTGGCCAAACTCAACATCACCGCCAACGCCGACCGCATCACCATCACCGCGAAAACCGAACTGGTGATTCAGGGCGGCGGCAGCGCCACCACCTACAACGCCGGCGGCATCACCCACGCCACCAGCGGCCCGTACACCGCGCACGCGGCGAACTTCGCCTACACCGGGGCGAAAAGTCTCGCTGGGGTGTTCCCGGAACCGCCGAAACCGGGCAAGGGCAATCTGGAATTGTTCAACCAGTACGCTGGGCGTCAGGGCATTAAAGAGGGCGATTACGAAGTCATCGATGCGCTGGGCAAAAGCATCAAGGGCAAGCTCGACGGCAAGGGGTTTGCCAGCGTCGCCGGCGCTGCGCCGGGGCCTGCGCGCGTGCTGTTCGGCAAAGATCCGGCGGACACCTGGAGCGATGGCAGTTACATCGGCAAACCGGAGTGGCCGTTGAATCCGCCGGGGCCTGAAGAGGTGCCGAGTCAGGTGCAGGCTATGGTCGCCAAGGTCTTGCCGAGCAAGAGTTGGGACCTGTTGGAGAAGGGCAAGGACATGGCGCAAACAGGGATGAGTGCGATGCAGAGCGCGCAAGGCGCGATGCAAACAGCACAGCAAGTGAAAGGCGTGGTGCAGGGCGGGGTGGCCGGATTGCCGAAGTTGGCGAGTGCGGCGTTGCCGAGTGCGTCGGGGATTCTGGGGGCGGCGAGCAAGGCGGGCAATTTGCCGAGCCTGCCTGCACCGAGTCTGCCAAAACCTTCCTTGAAAACCCCGGGCCTGTTGGCGGGTGAGATGCTGTCATGACAACGGAAACGATTTCAGTCAAAGGAGTGACGCAATGAAAGACGCTATTCGTTTGGGGGACTCCACCACCCACGGTGGCAAGGTGCTCGAAGCCTTCTCTCAAACCGACCTCAATGGCAAGCCGATTGCCGGGGTCGGTCACAATGTCAGTTGCCCGTTGTGCAAGGGGATTTTCCCGATTGCCGAGGGCAGCAGCACTTACTCCGTCGATGGCACACCTATCGCGCTCGACGGCATGAAAACCGCCTGCGGGGCCGCGCTGATTGCAAGTGGTCCCAAAGGGGCCGTAGTCAGCTGAAGTTCGAATTCACGTTTTGATTCTGTACCTCCAAGAGGCAGGCCTCATACCTGTTTTTGAGAGGTGTTCAACAATTGTGCATAAAGGCTGGGGCTGCTGGCCGGTGAGTTGCTGTCATGACAAATGAAACTGCTGTTGCAAAGAAACGAGAACCGCAGGTTGCGGTCGCTCCTCTCAATACCATCGACATCAAGGATGTCGGTCGCGGGGCGGCGAAGTTTGATGCTTGGCTGCAGTCTCTCAGCGGAGGTGTGGTTACGCTTGAACGGGTCAAAAACGTCGCTGGTGCGTTGCCGGTGGTAGGCAACATCATGGCGTTGGTCGATGCGCTCGGCGACATCGTTACCCTTGCCAAAAGCAAGCAGAGGGAGGTACTGGACTGGGTGAGTCTGGGCATCAACCTGATAGGTGTATTGCCCGCACCGCCTACCATGGCATCGGCGCGGATGACGTTGCGCCCGACGTTATCGCTGGTGCGCCAGGAACTGCGCAATAGCGCAAAGGCGCTATTGGGTGACTCACTGATCGAAGTGCTGATCGGGCATTTGAACGCGACCATCGTTGGCACCATCGACGACTTTGTAAAACAGGCTCAACCCAAGCTTGCGTCAATTCTTGATGATGCCGGAAAGCTTGGACATGACGCTGTCAACGAGATTGCCAAAGGCCTGGAGGCTGTGGTCAATGGCAAGCTCGACGCCAAAGGCGACATGAAGGCTGCAAGTGCAAAAATGAGCGCTGCTGGCAGTCAGTTTCTACATGATCCCAAGGCGTCCATCAGTAATTTTCTTGGCGCTACCTACAGCGCCTACAAGGCTGCGGGAAAGGGTGTGGCCAACAGAGCAGCGAAGAATCTGCTGCCGGAAAATGCCAAGGCATTGGTATTAACCAACACCTCGATGCTGCGCACTTTGGGTGTCGAATTACAAACCCAAATGAAGAAGCTCGGCGATCCTGGCGTCCAGCATTCTATTGGTTGGCTGTTGCAAATGCTTGCCGGCTCCGTGCTTACCTGGCGCAAGCGTCAAGCTCATGGACAAGGTGCAAGTGTCAAACCGGGCACCACCTCCAAAGCTCAGCGCAAGGCGGGTGAAGGGCGTTTGGAAGCAACCAGTCAACAAGCGCCGGCAACCAGTAACTGTAACAGCTGTAAAAACGCGGTTATGCCCGCAACCCAGCACAGCATCAGTTTTGCATTGGGCTCAGAATCACTCAGCCATACCGACTTCAGCTTGCCCGGTTCATTCCCGATAGAGTGGACGCGAACCTACAGTTCACGTCTGGCTGAGTATGACCAAAGTGAACTCGGTGCTCGCTGGATCACAGCGCTGACCACGCGTTTTGATTGCCGTAGTGATGGCGTGACTTTTCACGACGCTGACGGCCGCAGCCATGATTTCCCGCTCCCCAAAATCGGGCTCTCTCACTACGACGCGATTGAAAACATCACGCTGGTAAGGGCCAGCGAGGATCAGTTGGTGCTGTGCCGTGGATTCGAGCGCAAGGAAACTTATCTGTGCCGGGGCCAGCGTTACGTTCTGACGAGCGTTGAGCTGCGCAATGGCGCTGGGATGATGCTGCATTACGAGCATCGTCACGGAAAGGATTCAGTGCTGTCCGACCTGATCACTTACCAGGATGATATTGCAGAGGTTCAGGCCCACCTGGGGACGATGATTGATGGGCAGGGCCGCTTGACCGGACTCTGGGAAATTCGAGACGGTGCGCCTCAACGTCAACTGTGCGCTTATCAATATGGCGACACTGGTGATCTTCTGCTGGCTCAGGATGAGAATGGGGCAAGCCGAGTTTATGAGTATCAGCATCACTTGATTACTCGTTACACGGATCGCACTGGCCGTGGCATGAATCTGCAGTGGCAAGGACAGGATGCAAAGGCTCGCGCTGTGCGCGAGTGGGCGGATGACGGTAGCTTCGACACCCGCCTGGAATGGGACGAAAACATTCGACTGACCTATGTCACCGATGCCCACGGAAACGAAACCTGGCACTACTACGACATCCTTGGCTACACCTATCGCATTCGACATCCGGATGAGCGTTCGGAATGGTTCTTCCGCGATGAGGCCAAGAATCTGATCCGTCATGTTCACGCCAGTGGCAGCGAAGAGCGGTATAGCTACGATGAGCGTGGCAACGTGCTTGAACATATCCGGGCTGATGGCAGCGTAATGCATTACGCCTATGACGATCTGGATCAACTGATCAAAGTCAGTGATGCCGAGGGTGGCCAATGGCAGCGCGCATACGATGATCGTGGCAACCTGATCGAAGCCATCGATCCGCTGGAAAACAAAACCGAATATGCCTACAACTCAGCGGGTTTGGTGACGGGGGTCAAGGACGCCCTTGGCAACGAACAAAAGCTCGATTACAACGATGCCGGCCAATTGGTGGAGTATGTCGACTGCTCAGGGAAAACCAGCTGTTGGGAATACAACGAACGTGGGCAGATGATTTGTTACACGGACGCGGCAGGTAACAGTACCGAGCATGAGTACAAGGCAGGGCACTTGGTGCTCACCAAGCATCCCGACAAAACCGAAGAGCGTTTTCAACACGATGCAGAAGGCCGGCTACTGGCTTATACGGATGGATTGGGTCAGTGCACGAGCTGGAGTTATACCGCGGCCGGTTTAATTGGCGAGCGGGTCGATGCGGGCGAACAGACGTTGCGTTATCACTGGGATCGTTGTGGACGGTTACTGGTGCTGGAAAATGAAAACGAAAAGCGTGCTCAGTTCCAGTATGACTCTCTAGGGCGTTTGTTGCAGGAGACCTGTTTCGATGGGCAAATCACCCGTTATGGCTATGACGCTGTTACCGGGCGACTAGCCAATACCGTCACCGGCAGCAGGCGCATTGCCTGGAGCTTCGATGCCATGGGCCGATTGGCCGAGCGTTCAGCGTCTTTAGGCGATCAAACGCAGCGCGAAAGTTTCGCTTATGACGGCAATGGCAACCTTACCGAAGCCTCCAATGCAGATAGCCGCTTGCAGTGGTTCCATGATGCTGCGGGTAATCTGCTGCGCGAGCACCAACACTATCTGGGGCTGGAGAAGTCGACAATCGCGGTATGGCGACACGAGTACGACGCGTTGAATCAGCGTATCGCCACTATTCGTCCGGACGGGCATAGGGTCAGCTGGTTAACCTATGGGACAGGGCACTTGCTTGGGCTTCGCCTGGACGAGCACGAATTGCTCGGATTTGAGCGTGATGATCTGCACCGGGAAATCGCACGTCATCAAGGCAACCATTTACTTCAAACGCAACAGTGGGATCCGGTTGGGCGACTGCAGCAGCAGATGTTGGGTCGCAGCGATGATAAGACCACTCTGCTAAAACGCGATTATCAATACGACGCGGCCGGCCAGTTGACTGACATCAATGATAGCCGTCGCGGTCCGCTCGCTTATCGTTACGACCCCGTGGGCCGACTGTTGAGTGCTGCCAGCCGACTCGGCACAGAAACGTTCGCATTCGATCCGGCCGGTAATTTGCTGGACAAGGCCAATGAGGAGGATCGGCGTCCGCTGTCTGTAGACGCTCCTCGCAGTAAGCGGCTCGACAATCTTTTGAGAGAGTATGCAGGGACACACTACGAGTACGACGATCGCGGCAATCGGACGCTTCGCTGGCACGAGGGTCGTTACAGTCGAATGCGGTGGGATCTGTTTGACCGTCTAGCGCACTTCGAAGACGGACGTTTGTCCGTTGACTACGCCTATGACGCACTGGGACGGCGTCTGTATAAAAATTCTGTCGCCTATTGTAAACAACGGCCTGAGGCGGGCTCCGAATGGAACCGAAACGAGTATGCACGCAAGCAGCGTGAGCTCGGCTGTGGCTTTACGCTGTATGGTTGGGACGGTGACAACCTTGCGTGGGAAAGCAGTCGTGGTCAGGTCGACGGAGGCCTCGGTCGTACGGTTCACTACATCTATGAACCTGACACTTTTGTTCCCGTTGCTCAGGCGCTTCGACATCAGTTCATTAATCTTTTGACTCAGGTCGAGCACGCTGGCGATTTCAATCTCGAAGAAGATCCGTTGTGGAATTACAGCCCGTCTGCGCAACCTCTGGATGTGTTGGCCTGGTATCAGTGTGACCATCTGGGAACACCTCAGGAGCTGACGGATCAGCAAGGAGATATCGCCTGGAGTGCCCAGTACAAGGCATGGGGTGAAGTTCAAGAAACTCGTTCTCGATTTGCGCAGCAGGTCGGTCTGACCAATCCAATCCGCTTCCAGGGCCAGTATCATGATCCCGAGACCGGGCTGCATTACAATCGTTATCGGTACTACGACCCGCTGATCGGGCGATTTATCGGCAAAGACCCGATCAGTTATGCGGGTGGACTGAATCTTTATGAATATGCGCCAAATCCTGTTAGCTGGGTTGATCCGCTGGGGTTGGCGCGGGACACTGCCAAAAAGGCTGCAGATGCTGCACTGAAAAAGGGTAAGACCACAGGCGCCGCTTCGGAACTACGTACCGGTGGCAAAGTGTTTGTAGGGGTGAGTGGATCGAGATATCCAGTTCATCCCAAGGTCAGGAAAGCCCTAAAAGCTGTGCCGAAGGATCAACGTGAGCCATGGCATGGTAAGTGTGCAGAAATCGAGTGCTTGAGCCGATCCTATGACGCGGGAATGGATCCCGCGGGCGGTACAAGCGAAGCCGTCAATATTGGTACCTCGGGCAAGGGGCATGGAACCGCTAAAAAGGCGTGTCGCTCCTGTAGCTCCGTACTCACAACACTTGGAGTCCACCATGATTAGTCATGAGCAAATCGTTCATTTTTCAGAGCAGTTGAGTAAAGGTAAGGCTGAAGCCGAAGCGGCTCGGAACATAATGAAGTTTATGTGCGCGGGCGTAGGTTTGGTTCTTCAGGACGAAGAAGTGTCCCCAATTGTCAAAAGCGCGTTTGCAGCTGCGCACAAATACTGGTTTGAAGGGGGAAAAAATGAAAAGGAGTTGAATGCTGCCAGAGTTAAATGCTGGGATTTTCTGGAAGCGAAAGGGCGCGATGTCGACATTGAAGATAACGAGGACGCTGCTGTAAGATCTTTATTTTGCGTCATGTATCCTGACAGAGTTTCCGATGAAGATTTCGTGCAAGAGTCTTTTGAGTGGTTTTTTGAGATGATCAACAGGATTGGCGATTTCAGTCAGGCGTTTGAAAAGCTAGCTACGAAAGTAGCCCTCGAGGGAGGAGCCTGACCATAAAAGGCCTAAGCGCTGGCTACCACAACCGAGGTAGCTCAGTAAAAGTGATAGCCATTTACTGGTCTAAAGTCGACATTATCAATCGCATTGGTTTCGCAGGCATAACTGGCTCGTTATTTTTGTCGGTTCTCTACCGTTCACAACGGGCGGGAATCGGCCAAGAGCGGTTAATTGCCAGTGTCTGCTTTGGCCGATAGCGGTCGGTCAAAAGCGGCAACTATCGGCCAAAAGCAGACAAGTCACTCAACACACAGTGCCGCCGTGATCCTTGCTCACAATCATCCTTCTGGAGACACCACCCCAAGTGAACATGACAAAGCGATGACTAATAAATCGAGCGTTCTTTTGGGATATACCGATATGAGGTTTCTGGATCACTTCATCATTGGAAAAGGTGAGCCCTACTCCGTCGTGGAAGCGGGTTTATCCTTTGAAGAGTCAGCTGAAACTGACGAGCAACAAACCTCAAAAGCGCCCATTGGGCGCTTTTCTATTCGTAACCATAGCCATACGGCGGGGAACATTGTCGGTTGCTATAGAAACACAATCATCCAATAGCGAAATGTCTAGAGAGCTATAAATATGCCTCTATAGATTCTGTTAAATCACTTCGCGATTACCTTTATTCCTAAACACCGGATGAGAATGACCGTAGTCTGAGAGTCTATCACTTGTGCAGCGTCAGCAACGGCCGTTCGGTGGTTTGACTATCATTGTTTGCTCCGAGTCAGGTCGCTGCGCCATAACGATCTGACTGGATTTTTCACTGACGGTCGATCCCTTGCACTTCTCAAAAAATGACCTAACGTTAACCAATCAGTAACTGATTGGTGATCAGAAAAAGTAGGAGAGCCTCATGTCTCTAGCATTGACAGACTTTTTAATAGCAGTGTCGGACCCTGCCGAACTGTTAGCTTTTAGAGAAGCGCCTGACAAATACATGTCTAAGGCCGACTTAACTGACGCAGACAAAGAAGCAGTACTAAGCGAGGACAGCAATCGGATCAGATCTCAAGCCAAAACAGCGGATGACTTACTTAACAAAGGTTTAACTAACCGGTTCCCTCACAACCCCGCACTCATTGAGATTGATCCAATGATTGAGGTAACGGTCCATACTCCCCCACAAATAGATCAAACAGCTATTGGGCGCGGAATGTTATTTATCAATGAAAGAGGACAATGGTTTAAAGCTACAAAAATCCTTTAACGAGCAAGGAAAACACAATGTCTAAGGGCTCACTAATTGTTGTTGGAACTGGAATTTCAGTCAGCCATTTGACAATGGAGGCGCGAGGGTGGATATGCTCTTCAGAATGTGTTCTTTATTGTGTTGCAGACGCAGCCACAGAACGTTTGATTTTAAAAATAAATCCCGATGCTGAGTCACTTTATCCTTTCTATGGTGAAGGAAAACCCAGAAAAGAAACCTACAAGCAGATGATCGAACGCACAATGGAATGTGTTCGAAGTGGGAAACAAGTGTGTGTTGCATACTATGGTCATCCTGGAATATTTGTGCATCCCTCACACAAGTCTATCGAAATTGCTCGCAAAGAAGGTTACGCCGCCCGAATGCTACCGGCAGTATCATCTCTTGATTGTCTATTCTGCGATCTCGGATTCGATCCTTCAACAGGATGTCAAGTTTACGAAGCAACAGATCTTTTATTAAGGAAGCGAAAACTGGACATCTTTTCTCATGTAATTGTATGGCAAGTCGCCGCTGTTGGAGATTTAGGCTTTAGTTTTAAAGGGTTTGACTGTAGACATGTCCCTAGCCTGACGGAGTACTTACTTACCCACTACCCAAAAAACCATGAGGTCACGATTTACGAAGCAGCGCAGTTCTCTATATGCAATCCAGTAATCAATACGTTCCGCATTTCCGACCTACCAAATCAAAAGCTTTCAGGTATATCCACCCTCTACATCCCCCCAATAGAAGTAGCACCGATGCATCTCTCGGCACTTGATCAACTTGGACTAAACAACATGCTAGACGGTATACATCTAGTGCCCATAGAGGGCATAACCTCAGCACCCTATCTTATGCCAACGCCAGATATAAATGAAAACCGCTAAATCAAGGTGCCTCACAACAAGACATTCGTATTAAAAACACCTCACTCATCAGCGTTTTAAACCTATTGCGGAGAGGAATGTAAGTTGGATGATATAATTTTTCGACAAGGGCAGCGCGTTCAACTCTGCGCTTTACAATATTTCCTGGCCACATAGAACCGCTATGACAGGTACAATTATAGGTGAAAAAAAATATTGGGGAAATGGCCTGGCGACGGAGGCCAGAATGCTGTTATTGGATTTTGCGTTTAACTCGGTAGATCTATTCTCGGTGATGGCACAGATAATTGCACTCAATAAAGCTAGTATTTCGTCAGTTATGAAATGCGGCTATGAGGAGGTAGGTCGCATACCTGACTGGATTCGCACTAGAAGTGGCACTAGATGCGACGAAGTATTGTTTGTTGTAACACAGAAAAAATGGCGCCCACTTTGGAAGCAGTACATACGAGCCACCGAGCGCGTTTAACCCCACTGACCTCCACGGTGTGGTGTAATCGCAGCACAGCCACCAATGATCATTCAAATTTTATGGACTCTGCAATGCCCAGGGGTTTTTATCACAACGTTGGAATGACTACGTAAAATTTACAAAAGTGTTTACAATACTAACTTGTTAACTAACAAAGGAGCCCGGCAAAGAGACGGCCCTTGCTTGGACGCAAGGTTGTGCCCATCGCAAATACGCTGGAGCGTGAGTCGTTATTTTAGCCCCACCTCCAAATGCGTCACTTAAACCATCAATTGTACCGACTGCTACAAAAAAAGATGCAAAGGCGATAGGCATCAGACTCAAGGCTACTTCCCGGTTGACCGGTTTTTAATTGATAGTGGATCCGTCCGCAAGGCGCACAAACCAAGAAAACGCGAACGCATCAGCTGCAAACTCCAGGCTTTTGGCTTTTAGCTTTCTGAAGGGCCCTGTAGTTTTCGATCGACCCCCAATAGGGCCTGAATTTCCTCTGATTTTGTAGACATAAATGAAAGGCAGCTTGGGGTCGAAAGTAGCCGGTGACAGCTTCATCAATTGACCATACTCCAATCAACCTATTGCAGGTTCCAATTGGGGGCACTGTCGCTGCTATGCTTGAGCTTTCTCGAAAGGAATCGACACCATGCCAAGCGATTATTCACTGTCGGATGTACTGGAAAGGCTGTTCGAAAATCAGCAGGCCTTAGAGGCGGCCATTATGGAGTTGACCCTGCTGATTGAGGAGCAAGGGGTACAGGAAGTGGGCGGAAATGTCCATGGTGCACTGTGGACCATGGGTGAAAACGCCGGTCATATCAAACAAGGCCTGGCTCGATTGAAGAAATTGGACATCGGCTAGGTGCAACACCTTTGCCAAGGCTGCCTGAATCCGACTCCAAAGTGCCTATGGGCACATCGTTCGAGGGTTCTGACGACGATCAGACGCTTGATGCCAAAAAGAGGCGGAGAGTTGATTCTGGCAAGCGATGAGCAGACATTTTTTTGCGATTTACTCTGATACGCTGCTGAAGCACTCGTTTACAGGAGTTGTTCGCATGATTGGCAAGTTAATTTCGACGGGTTTCAGTTTGGCCACCTTGCCCGCCCGCCTGACTTTTCGCAGCGTCCGCGCCTTGGCCATGACGCCTGCCGAAGCCAGCCGCCTGCTGGCGGACATGCGTCAGGCATCGGATCAGGCGGTGCAGGAACTCCAGGGGCTATTGGCCAACGTTGATGCGGACATGACCCACAAAACGGCGCACCTCAGTGCTGCCGACAAGCGCCTGGCAGCCGAACTGGCCCTGCACGCCGCCGAACAACACCTGAACATGGCCGCGATCAACATTCTGCGGGCCGTCTGGCTGACGCTTCACTCGACGCCGAACTTGCCGCCAAGCGAGCTTGATAAGCGGCTTGAACAGACACGTAACGACTAACAGACCGTCCGGCGGATCGGTCGATCCGAGCGAGAAATGGGAGCTCAGCATCCTTGAATCGGCGCTTCATGTGCAGGTGGGGTTTATGGAGCGCTTACAATTCGGTTAGTCAGTCCGGTTCACCTCACTGGCAGCTATTGGCGACAGTTTAGTTGCGACCATCGCAGAGGAATTACACCTCCGTCTGTTCAGCCATTTCTAGGGCATCATCGACCTCGATACCCAGGTATCTGACAGTGCTTTCAAGCTTCGTATGACCAAGCAGGAGTTGCACAGCTCTCAGGTTCTTCGTCCTGCGATAGATCAGTGATGCCTTGGTTCGCCGGAGCGTGTGAGTACCGTACATGGTTGGGTCAAGTCCAATGGTTGTCACCCACGCTTTGACTATTCGAGCGTATTGCCTGGTGGATAGATGGTCTGAGCCGTGCAACCGGGTCGGAAACAAGAAGTCCTCGCTGCGGAGACGGGCCTGATGCATCCAAGCCTCCAGAACTGTTCGGGTTTGCTCTGTGATTTCAAATTGCACTGGGTGCTGGGTTTTCTGCTGCATCACGATGGCCCGTGACGACACATGTTCCCCATGGGCTATGTCTCGGACTCGCAGCTTGGTTAAGTCACAGGCACGCAGCTTGCTGTCGATGGCCAAGTTGAAGAGAGCCAGATCCCGTGTTTTCTCCGCGAGCTGGAGTCTTACCCGAATAGCCCAGATATCTCTGACTCGGAGCGGGGCTTTCTGTCCGACTAGCTTTCCCTTGTTCCAAGGCTGATGACTATATGTAGCGATGATCTTCATGGTTTGTCCTCCACGTTGAGGGAGGACAAGAGTGGATCAGTCACGGTGCGTGGTGGTCGCTAACCGACCCATAGCTGCCGGTCAGCACCGACAGTAAACGGCCAGAAGCAGACAAAACCGTGGCAAATGGATGGCATGGGCCGCTATGCTGAGTCTTTGCAAAGTACTGAGCTTGCCGTCACCAATAAGAATGTCAGTAATCAGGATAGTCACATGCATCACATCATCGGTTTATACACCTCGAAAAAAACAGAGCAATTGTGGCGGCTAGAGTCTCAAGACCAAATTGTTTTCAGATCTGATTGCTTTCATTCCCTTGGTTATTTTTACCTGATAGCTCCTGCTTTTGAACAATATGCTCAAAGAGATGCAAGGGTAAGCATTACGTCAATGAACGTAAGATTTTGCCTCAGAGGTGACGATCTAAATAACGCGGTGGAAATTTTGAATAATTTCGAAATGGCGCTATATCAGCGACCCACAAGCTGGCGGGAATATTTAGGTGAAATTCAGTACCCCAGGCAACCACGGCGGCCAATTCAACCGTTGTTATTCAGGGAGCGACTATCTCGACTCGTCCACAAGCTGCGAGCGTTAGTGCTTAAAGCTCAAGCCCAGGATGCGGGCCTTGTGTATGGGAACGGGGTCTGTTACCGCTCTCTGCGCGGTATAAAATTGCCGTCCGGTACTGTTGTGTATTCTTAGATCCTGGTTAACGGTACAAGCCTTTCTTTTTGCTTGGGACGTGATAGAGCTCGCCCTTCAATCAAACCAGAATATTTACTACGAAAAATTATATGAAAAAGCTAAGTAACGATTTCAGTGGGGCACTCCGAACATTTGCATACTTCATGGCAAGTGGAACCCACTACATGCTAAAAAACGTGGAGTACCTAGACGTTTATGGCTCAGAACCAAGTGCAATTGAGATGGTGTTCGCAATATTTGCGAACGTGATAGAAATGGACAGTGAAGGGAATGTGCTCAATTTCACCCACGCCCAAAAGAGAGCGACTGACTACCTAAGGTCCTACTGCGACTCATCTTTCAAAGTGACGCCACCTCTTGAAGACTGGGAAACCGAACTTTATGGGCCGCCCCCACTCGGACGCTAAGAGCGGGCTTTAATCTGTTGCGAAAAAAACACATATTGGAAATTTCTCCCTCTTTACTGAACGACCGCTTTTGGCCGGAAGCGGTCGGTCATGAGCGCCTGCTTACGGGTGACACCGCTAGCTTTGGGTAGTGAGCAGTCATTCGCTAACGTCTGCTAACCGCCGACCTCCGATCCAGGCAGCGGGAGCGGCGTGCTCACAATTATGTTGAGGGCAAATCTAGGGCCGCAGCAGACCACAAGACGCCAAAGGATTGAATGGAGAGACCGATTAATGTTGGCCTTACGCCTGTAGCGACGAGAGAAGGGGGGCGAAGCAAAATTCTGCCTCGCGATCAATGCGAGACATCTATCGTGTGAAAACAGAAAAGCAACCGTAAGAAAAAGAAATTCATCAAGTCGTTGATGGCCATATAGAGTCACGCGGGAAGCACGCCAATTGCTGAAGCGTCTCGCTGCTTCAATGACGCTGTGCTTGGCTTAAGTGCCGAACAGCATATCGCGAGACAACGCCTCTAAGCGAACGCTCAACCGAAAATCTGCCTCGTTTCATCGAGAGAGTTGGCGCAATTAAATCGGCGGATGCGACTATGCTCGTTGTTCCTGAGGGCGTTGCGTCCGCGCGCGGCGAGCGACGTGATCGAATAACTCTTGGCGCACAGCGGATAGGGGGGGCGACGTGGCGATCAAAGCTATTTTCGTGGGCATCAACAAACACCTCGACGCGGCAATCCCCGAGCTGGGCGGGGCCCGCCGCGATGCGACGGCGTTGTGGGCGCTGTTCACCGACACCGTCGAAGGCCTGGCTGGCCGACTGCTTGTCGATGAGGTCGCCACGCATGCAGAGGTGTCGCAGGCCATCCTCGGAACGCTGTCGGCCGCGGGCCAGGACGACGTGATAGTCATCACATTCGCTGGCCACGGTTCTCCCGATGGAAACCTGGTCCTGTTCGATACCAACGCAGCCGATCTTTCCAGCACAGGCCTGTCGATGGCGGGCTTGGCCGATGCCTTTAAGGCGACGAAGGCGCGTGCGGTGCTGTGCGTGCTTGACTGCTGCTTCAGCGGGCAGGCACCTGCGCGTGTACTGGAGGCTGCAGCGCGACCGCGCAGCGCATTTGCGTTGACTGGGATTTACGGGGAGGGGCGCATTCTGCTTGCCGCCTGTGCAACCAACGAATCTGCCTGGGAGCAGCCGGGCACCGGACACGGATTGCTCACACATGCCGTGATCGAGGCGTTGACGGGGGCGGTCGGCGACTCGGTCAGCTTTCCGGAAATCGCCGGAGAGATCATCCGGTTGGCGCGTGTCGAGGCCGAGCGCATCAGCGTGACACAGACGCCTGTATTCCTGGGCAACGTCCAGGGTGGCCTCGTGTTTCCGGCTCTCAGGCGCGGTGACAACTACGCCGCTGCGTTCCCGGCCAGAGCGGTCCAGCAAATGTCGGGGTCGTTTGCGGAATTTTCTGCGCACGGCTTTCCGCCGGAAATCGTCGAACAGTGGACAACGGACTTCCCGCGAGGCCTCAACGCACTGCAACTTAAGGCAGTCAACGAACACGGCGTACTGGCCGGCAGATCGCTGCTGGTGGTCGCGCCGACTAGTTCGGGTAAGACCATGATCGGCGAACTGGCTGCGATTCAGGCAGTCACTGCCGGCAAGAAAGCCGCGTTTCTGCTGCCGTATCGGGCGCTGGTCAGCGAGAAGTTCGAGGAGTTCAGCGAGCGATACGGAACTGCGGGGCTGCGCGTCGTTCGGTGCAGCGGTGATGCAACGGATGGCATCGGTCCCGTGTTGGGCGGCCGCTATGACCTGGGTTTCTTCACCTATGAAACCTTTCTCAATCTGGCGCTCGGTTCGCCGCGCCTGTTCAACCAGCTCGGCCTCGTCGTACTTGACGAGGGGCAGTTCATCACGGACCCTAATCGAGGTATTACGGTTGAGCTGATCTTCGCGCTCCTGCTACGAGCACGGCAGCGTGGCATTGAACCGCAACTTGTGATCTTGTCGGCGGTGATTGGCAACCTCAACAGCTTCGATCGCTGGCTCGACCTGCCTTTGCTGATGTCCCGCGAGCGGCCTGTGCCCCTGGTCGAGGGCGTGCTTGATCGACACGGGACGTTCCAGTTCGTCGATGCGGACGGCACCACCAAGACCGAATCCCTGTTGCCAGCGCATCGCATCGTGCAGCGTCGCGAAAAGCCCAGCTCGCAGGACGTGATCGTGCCGCTGGTCCAGCAACTGGTCGCACAGGGCGAAAAGTTGCTGGTCTTCCGCAACATGCGTGGTCCGGCGCAGGGCTGCGCCAAATACTTGTCCAAGGAATTGGTACTCGGTCCCGCGACTACCGTTCTGGCCGTGCTTCCGACTCAGGATCTGACTGGCGCCTCGCAGGATCTGCGGGAGTGCCTCGCTGGCGGTACTGCATTCCACAACACCAATCTCTTGCGTGCGGAGCGCGAAGCCGTCGAGAAGGGGTATCGCGATGCTGGCGGCGGCATCCATGCGCTGGTGGCCACGACGACGCTGGCTGCCGGCATCAACACTCCGGCATCTACGGTGATCCTCGCGGAGAACGAATTCGTCGGAGAGGACGGCCGGCCATTCACCGTCGCCGAGTACAAGAACATGGCGGGGCGGGCGGGACGGCTCGGATACAACGAGACCGGCAAGGCCATCATCCTCGCCGACACGCCGATGGAGCGCGCGCAGCTATTCCAGAAATACGTGCTCGGTGTGCCGGAAGATGTGAAGTCATCCTTCCAGCAACGCGACCTGCCAACCTGGACGCTGCGCTTGCTTAGCCAAGTCCGGGGCGTGCGTGCCACCGAAATTCCTGGCCTCTTGGTCAACACGTTCGGTGGCTACTCTGCATCACGTGCGAATCCTCAATGGATCGCGATGGTGGAGCACGAAGTCACCGCTTTGGTTGAGCGCCTGTTGCAGGCTGGGCTGGCCGAGCGCGAGGGCGAGTTGATCCACCTTACCTTGCTCGGACGCGCCTGCGGCGCTTCGTCCTTGTCGTTTGAGTCGAGCCTGCGGCTGGTCGAGTTGATGAAACAACTCAACGCCGCACAGACGTCGCCCACCCAGGTGCTGGCGATGGTGCAGGTCCTCGACGAGATGGATTCGATCTATACACCGGTTATGAAGCGGGGCAGGTCGGAGAGCGTGCGCTCCAATGATGTGGCGCAGCGTTATGGGCATGCGATGACGCAGGCACTGCAGCGATATTGCCGGGACGAGATTGAGTTCTGGTGCCGATGCAAGCGCGCGGCGCTCTTGTACGACTGGATCGAGGGCACCCCCGTCGATGTGTTGGAGAAGCGGTTCTCTACCACGCCCTTCGGAGGCGCTGTCGGATACGGGAACATCATCGGTATCGCCGACGCAACCCGCTTTCACCTGCGCTCGACGCACCAAATCCTGTCGGCACTCTTCCCGGGCCAGCCTACGTTCTTGGCGGGACTCGACGAAATCCTGCAGCGGCTCGAATTCGGCCTTCCAGCCGGTGCGTTGCCGCTCACAAACTTGCCGATTACTCTGACTAGGGGGCAGTACCTCGGGCTCTTCAATGCCGGATGCTTGACGCCGGAAGCCGTGAACGACTTGAGCGTAGAGCGGCTAGAAGCATGCATTGGTCCAACTAGCGCGCCCTTATTGAGGCCACAAGCATGAACACCATCGTACTGCGCAGGGAAATGAATATTTTGGACAGACACGTCGCCACCATCGCGTCGTGGCCGCGAACGGAGTCAACGTGATGAGCGACTACTTCAGCGATCGTCAGAATGGTCCGCGCGCACGCACCGAGCAGGTGATTTCGCCCACGGTCTGGGCGGGCCTGGTGGCAACGGTGCAGGCGTTGATCAATAGCGGCGCATTCGGCCTGCGTTTCCCCGAACGCTGCCCGGACGGACAAGCAACTTGCGGCGGCGATGCGGACGCCTTGGCGGCTTCGGTAAGCGCAGAAATGCCGGGTCTGGCTTGGCCGTTGGAGACCGTCTCCATTGATGGGGAGGGCTACTTTGCCAAGCGCCAGCCGTTCGCGCCGGACACCTTGCTCGTCTTGGACTTCATCGAGTTCGTTCACGCGTCATTGGCAAAACCGATCTCAGGAAAGTATCACGACTACTTCAGTCATCACCACCTGACCTTTGACCAAGAGGCGGGGCAGGAAGACTTCCGCGTGACCGTCAATCGTATATTCGCGCGCAACGGGGTTGCGTTCGAGATGCTGCCCAATGGCCGAATTGAACGAGTGCTCCCGCCGGTGCTTGGCGAAGAACTGAAGCGAACGCTCTTCAATACCGGTGATCGCACGCTCGACAATATGCTCGACGAGTGCCGGGCTAAGTTTTCGGACCGCAATCCATTGGTGCGTCGTGAAGCGCTGGAGCGGCTGTGGGACGCATGGGAACGACTCAAATCACTGGCTGACCCGAGCGACAAGAAGCGCTCAGTCAAGATCATCCTCGACGCGATTACTTCCGTGCCTTCGCTGCGGGAGAGATTGGAGGCAGAAGCGAGAGAACTGAGCTCCATTGGAAACAGTCACCTCATTCGGCATTCGGAGATCAGCCAGGTGCCGGTGATCGATGTGGACCAGGTCGACTACCTGTTCCACCGCCTGTTCGCCATGATTCAACTGATGCTGAGAAAAAAGTAGAAGTTGGGTCGCTCAAGCGTTATGCGGAGTTAGTGACGCCTTAATAAATGGAAAAGATAAATCGGGGAGGGACGCAATGCTTGAATGGTACTTGGAGGTAAATGCTCTATTTCGGGCAATGCGTCAGAAAGCGATCGACGCACAAGGCCTCCTTGCGAGCGACGATAAAACAGGGGCCAAGTTGATCAATGGCTATTTGAAATCCGACTATCAACTGCTACGCAAGCTGTGGACCGGCGCAGGGTTCCCCGAGCAGGACATGGGAAATCTTGGCAGGCATATCGGATTTGGCGACGCGAATGACTACGACGACATCCTTGCGCGCGATCTACCCCAGGTTGAGGTGAGGGCAGAAGCGCACGTGCGCGACGCGACGGGCGCCAAACCGAGCATTGGTTTTGAGGAATTGCTGCATCCGGTAATCTTCGCGCATGCCTTCCAGCACTATATGGACGGACATTACCGCGATGCCGTGTTGAACTCCGTCGTTGCAATCTTTGATCTGATGCGAGAACGCACCGGCCTGGATCTCGACGGCGCAGCATTGGCGACGCAAGTGTTGAGCTTGGAAAGACCGCACCTGATCCTTAGCGAACTCGACACGGAGTCGGGTAGGAATGATCAGAAAGGGTTCATGCAAATTTTGGTCGGCGCTTACCTTGGCATTCGCAATCCCAAGGCTCATTCGCTAAATCATGATCTCGACTCGGAGAAGGCCGCGCAGTATCTGATCTTCACCAGCCTTCTAGCTCGACGGATCTACGAAGCAAAAGACGCTCCGAAGACCTGATTAAGGCAAAACCAGATGGCCTTGAGCTGGCTAAATGCCGTTACCGCCTTTGGAAACTCGCTAATGTTGATCGCCCCCCCAAAAAAAACGACTTCCGAGAGCAAAGACTGGAGTTAGACAGAACATCCGCTTTCGGCCGAAAGCAGCCTACTGCTCAAGTATAAACTCGTCTGTCGCATTAAATCTGGCAATTGAAATTTTCGGTAGGATGGCGTCTGAAAAGCAGGGTTGCGGAAATGCCCGAAAAGATGCGGAAACGATCCATAGAGATAGGAGCAAAATTCCTGAATGCCAGAAACGACAAAGCCCTGAATAATCAGGGCTTTGTCGTATCAGATATGGCGGAGGCGATGGGATTCGAACTCATGGACCTGTTACAGTCGACGGTTTTCAAGACCGTTGCCTTAAACCACTCGGCCACACCTCCGTTTGCGTTGCGGGCGCCATAATACCTGAATGAAACACACTGTCAAACTCTCTGCATGGCTTGTTACAGAGCGTCTGTTATGATCTTTGCGACTGAACGTTTCAAACCAACAGGAGTGTCGCCATGCGCGAACAGGATTACGCAGTTAATAACAGCGTGCAGGCTGAGCAGCTAGAGGTTAGCCGCGTCCTGCGCAACACTTACGGCCTACTCGCTCTCACCCTCGCATTCAGCGGCGTGATGGCGTTTGTCGCACAGCAGATGCGTGTCGGTTACCCGAACGTCTTTGTGGTGCTGATCGGCTTCTACGGCCTTTTCTTCCTCACCAACAAACTCCGTGACTCGGCGTGGGGCCTGGTTTCTGCGTTCGCGCTGACCGGTTTCATGGGTTTCCTGCTCGGCCCGATCCTCAACCGTTACCTGGGCATGCAGGGCGGCGCGGAAGTGGTCAGCTCGGCCTTCGCGATGACCGCGCTGGTGTTCGGCGGCCTGTCGGCTTATGTGCTGATCACCCGTAAGGACATGAGCTTCCTGGGTGGTTTCATCACGGCCGGTTTCTTCGTGTTGCTGGGTGCGACGCTGGCGAGCTTCTTCTTCAAGATCAGCGGTCTGCAACTGGCGATCAGCGCAGGTTTCGTGCTGTTCTCCTCGGTCTGCATTTTGTTCCAGACCAGCGCCATCATTCACGGCGGCGAGCGCAACTACATCATGGCGACCATCAGCCTGTATGTATCGATCTACAACCTGTTCATCAGCTTGCTGCAGCTGTTCGGCATCATGGGCCGCGATGATTGATCGCCAGCCTTGAGTAAAAAACCCGCTTCGGCGGGTTTTTTATCGTCTGGGAATCGGGGTATCCACGTCTTTGCGAACCAAACAGCACTCACGCCACCGGTGGCAGCCGGCGTTTGATCGGGGTTTTCTTGACGATGGCGGTGTTGGTTTCGGCGTGGGTGTTGAGGCGGTCGAGGAGGGTGTCCAGTTGTTCCATCGAGCGCACATGCAGGCGGGCGATGAAGCAGTCGTCACCGGTGACTTTGTCGCACTCGGTGAATTCGGGAATCGCCTGAATCTGCCGCTCCACTTCCTGCAACTGGCCCGGCAACGGGCGGATGCGGACGATGGCCTGGAGTTGATAGCCGAAGCATTTAGGGTCGATTTCGACGGTATAGCCCTTGAGTACGCCGCGTTCTTCGAGGCGGCGCAGGCGCTCGGCAACGCTGGGCGAGGACAGGCCGCTGATCTGTGCCAGGGCTTTGAGCGAGCGGCGGGAGTCTTCCATCAACGCGCTGATCAGCACTTGGTCGATGTCGTCGGTCATGGCGAATCCCCTGTTAGGCAATCGGCTGGATAAGCCTTGATAAAAAAGGCAGATACCGAGTTTAGCCTGCTTTTTGCGCTGGAGAAGCCCCTCGGCGGATTGGCATACTTTGGCCTCAAACACAGGAGGTTGATGATGGACAGAACACTACGTCGCGGCTCATTCGAGATGACCGCCGCCATGCTGATTTCCGGGACCATTGGCTGGTTCGTGCTGGTGTCCGGGCAACCGGTGCTGGACGTGGTGTTCTGGCGCTGCGTGTTCGGTGCCGCCACCTTGTTGCTGATCTGCGCGGCGTTCGGCTTTCTGCGCCCTGGCATTTTGACGTCCACCACTTTCTTGTTGGCCGTACTGAGTGGTGTGGCGATTGTCGGTAACTGGGTGCTGTTGTTCGCGTCCTATTCGCGCGCCTCGATTGCCATCGGCACGGCGGTTTATAACGTCCAGCCGTTCATGTTGGTGGGGCTGGCCGCGCTGTTTCTCGGGGAGAAAATCACCCTGCAAAAACTGTTCTGGCTGGGCATTTCGTTTCTCGGGATGCTGGCGATTGTCAGCGCACATGGCGAGCAAGGCGAGGGTGGCAACGATTACCTGATGGGGATCGCTCTGGCGCTGGGTGCTGCCTTCCTGTACGCGATTGCCGCATTGATCATCAAACGCCTGACCGGCACGCCACCGCATCTGATCGCGTTGATCCAGGTCTGCACCGGCGTGCTGTTGCTCGCGCCCTTTGCGCACTTCTCGGCGATGCCGCAAGCGCCCAGTGCCTGGGCCAGCCTGGTGACCCTGGGTATCGTGCATACCGGCTTGATGTATGTGCTGCTCTACGGAGCAATTCAAAAGCTACCGACCGCCCTGACCGGCGCGTTGTCGTTCATCTATCCGATTGCGGCGATTTTCGTGGATTGGTTTGCCTTCGGTCATCGCCTGGAGCCGCTGCAATGGATCGGTGTCGCCGCGATTCTGCTGGCCGCCGCCGGGATGCAACAGGGTTGGGGCCTGAAGCTTCGGCGGGTGGCTACACAATAAACGGCCTCTCAGATGTTCCAGCGCGGTGCGGTTTTCGCCAGACGCTGGCGCATCTCGCCGATGTTCGCGGCCAATTGTCGGGTCAGCAATCGGTAGCCATCCAGTGGACTGTAGACCGGCATATCAAGCGTAGAGTCCAATAGCGGTTCGGCTGGCCGGCTGAGCCGTTGTGACGCGCCCGATTTCAATGCCCGGGCCATACCGATCAGTTGCACTCGGATCTGTCGGTGCTCGGTTTTCAATGCCGATTGCAGGTGGGCCATTGCCTCAGAGTCATCGGCATTCGGCCGGCTATTGCCGAGGATTTCCAGGATGCTGACGCACATCCGCAGGTTGCGCTGAATCGCATCGAGTTCGGTCATGGAAACCCGCACCTCCTTGGACACCGAGGGCATCAGTGAGCGCAGTTGCACCATGACTGCGTTCAAGCGATTCATGAGCTTCAAGTGCTCGTCAGCGGCGACGGACTCGCCGTTGATGATACGGCCGTAGATTGCCGCGCAGTCGCGCAACGCATCGGCCAGGTTGTAGCGCCAGGAATACACCGCGTACAGCGGCAGGGCAAAGGAGAAAGCCAGTGCCAGGGCGATGCCGATCAGAATATCCACCCCGCGCCACAGGCCATCGGTGACCGGGTTGTCACCGTGCCCGGCAACGATAAACACGGTGATCGCCGACAGCAGCGCCGTATAACCACCCTTGCCGATGGCGTGGTACGAGAAAAACCCGCACACCACCGACATTGCGAAATAGGTCAGCCACGGCATCCCGAGCCAGGCCTGTTGCGCCACCAGCAACAAGCCGACACCGGCCCCGATCAAGGTGCCGATGGCTCGCTCGGCGGCTTTTTTGCCGATGTTACCGTGGTGCTGCAAACCGCCGATCACCACCAGCATGGTCACCGACGCCCATTCGCCATGGGGCAGATGGATGCCGGTGGTCAGCAGAATCGTCGCCAGCAACCCCAAGGAAACCCGCACCGCATGGATCAGTTTGGCGTGGCGGTAGCGCCGGTACGGGTCCAGCAATGGACGCAGTATTCGGCGCAACAGCGGCGGCAGTCGAAGGCCTTTGATGATGCTCAGTCTGGTGTCCTCAGAAAATTTTGGTGTCCTCAGAAAATATAGTCGGTGGTCAGGAAGCTCGAGTTCCGGCCGCTGATGATCTCGCTGAGAAGCTCTTTGCTGCTTTCCTGGAACTTGGTCGCCACCAGGGTCCGGATCGAAAATACCCGCAGCGCATCATGCACCGACAACGTGCCCTCGGCGGAGTTCTTGCGGCCGTTGAACGGGTAGGTGTCCGGGCCGCGTTGGCACTGGGCGTTGAGGTTGATCCGGCCGACCTGGTTGGCGAAGGTGTCCACCAGCCTGCCGACCGCCACCGGGTTGGTGCCGAAGATGCTCAGTTGCTGGCCGAAGTCGGATTCCAGGACGTAATCGATCACGGTGTCCAGATGACGGTAAGGCACGATCGGCACGACCGGGCCAAACTGTTCTTCCTGATAGACGCGCATCTGCGGTGTCACCGGGTACAACACGGCCGGGTAGAAGAACGATGCCCGGGACTCACCACCATTGGGGTTGACCACGGCGGCGCCTTTGCTGACCGAGTCCGCCACCAGCGAATGCAGATAATCGACTTTGCTCGCCTCCGGCAGCGGTGTCAGGGCCACGCCGCTGTCCCACGGCATGCCGGGTTTCAGTGAGGCGAGCCTGGCGTTGAATTTCTCGATGAACGCTTCGACCACGTCTTCATGGACGAAGAGGATTTTCAGCGCGGTGCAGCGCTGACCGTTGAACGACAGGGAGCCGGTGACGGCTTCGCTGACCGCGTTGTCCAGATCCACCTCTGGCAACACGATGCCGGGGTTCTTCGCATCCAGGCCCAGTGCCGCACGCAAGCGGTGAGGCCGCGGGTGAAGCTTTTTCAGGTCGCTGGCAGCCTTGTTGGTGCCGATAAACGCAAAGATATCGATCTTGCCGCTGGCCATCAGTGCGCTGACGGTCTCGCGGCCACTGCCGTAAATGACGTTGATCACCCCGGCCGGGAAGCTGTCGCGAAAGGCTTCCAGCAGCGGACGAATCAACAGCACCCCCAGCTTGGCCGGCTTGAACACCACGGTGTTGCCCATGATCAGCGCCGGAATCAGCGTGGTGAAAGTCTCGTTCAGCGGATAGTTGTAAGGCCCCATGCACAACGCCACGCCCATCGGAACGCGGCGGATCTGGCCGAGGGTGTCCTGTTCCAGTTCGAATCGGCTGGAGCGGCGGTCGAGTTCCTTGAGGGCGTTGATGGTGTCGACGATGTAGTCGCAGGTGCGGTCGAACTCTTTCTCCGAGTCCTTGAGGTTCTTGCCGATCTCCCACATCAGCAACTTGACCACCGCCTCGCGCTGTTCGCGCATACGACCGAGGAAGGTCTCGACATGCTGGATACGCTCGGCCACGCGCATGGTCGGCCACAAACCCTGGCCCCGGTCATAGGCACGGACAGCCGCGTCGAGCGCGGTCAGGGCGGTGTCGGCATCGAGCAGCGGCGTGCTGCCGAGGATCACTTGTTCATCGCCATTCGCGCCGCTCAGGTACACCGGGCTGCGCACCTGGGCGAGGGGGCCGGACCAGGTTTTCAGTTCACCGTCGACCAGGTATTCGCGCTGCTCGGTCTGGCCGTTGAGGCGATACTTTTCCGGGATGCCGTCGGCGGTGGGAAACAGGTTGCCAAGGATCGATGCTGTGGTCATATCGCTACCCCGTCTGGATTGGGTGATGCACTGATGAATCGTTTTAGCAGACCTCGGCCTGGCTTGTCATGGCTCATCTTATGGTTTTTTTGACTCGACGTTGTGGATCGAGAATCTGTCGACCCATCTGCTCATGAAAGCGCCTGTAGCCGTTGCGATCTTTTGCCCTTGAAAACACACAAGTAACGATCCCCCGGTTAAACTTCGCGCTCTTTCTCAAAGGAGTTCATATGAGTTACTACCAGCCGGGCATCCTCGCCACCCCAGTTCCGCCTCAAGCTCGTCATATGTTCTTCGCCCTCGAATCCGCCGAGGCACTGCCGGCAGCGCTGGATAACCTGACGCGCCTGGTGGACGGAAAATCGGCGGTGGTGGGTTTCGGCGAGTCCCTGGTCAAGGCGCTGCACGCGCAGATCGACGGCTTGCGCGCCTTTCCTGCGCTGGTCGGTGTCGGCGTCGACAACCCGTCGACCCAACACGCGCTCTGGTGCTGGTTGCACGGTGTTGACCGTGGCGAATTGCTCAATCGCAGCCACGCGATCGAAGCCGCGCTGGCACCGGCCCTGCGTCTGGTGCAGATGAACGAAACCTTCCGCCACATGACTGGCCATGACCTGACCGGTTACGAAGACGGCACCGAAAACCCTCACGACGAAGCCGCTGTGGCCGCTGCATTGTTGAACGAAGGCGCTGATGGTCTGGTCGGCGGCAGCTTCGCCGCGATCCAGCAATGGCAGCATGACTTGAAAGGCTTCCACGCGATGCCGTCCCACGAGAAGGACAACATCATGGGCCGACGCCTGAGCGACAACGAAGAACTCGACGACGCGCCGATCTCTGCCCACGTCAAACGCACCGCCCAGGAAAGCTTCGCACCGGAAGCCTTCGTGGTCCGTCGCTCGATGCCGTGGATCGAAGGCGATCGCGCCGGGCTGATGTTCCTGGCATTCGGTTTTTCCCTCGATGCGTTCGAAGCCCAACTGCGACGCATGAGCGGTCTGGAGGACGGCATCACCGACGGTTTGTACCGCATCAGCCGACCGATCACTGGTGGCTACTACTGGTGCCCGCCGCTCAAGGACGGTCGCCTCGACCTGCGCGCATTGCGTGTCGGCTAAATAGCGGATCGCGTACACCTGTAGGAGCGAGGCTTGCCCGCGAAGGCGGTGTGTCAGGGAAAACGCTTTAGCGGGCAAGCCTCGCTCCTTACAAAAAACCATCAAAAGGATTTGCTGACACTCGCCACCAGGGTCGCGCTGCACACATCGTCGAACCCCCAGTTACTGATGCATTGGCTTTTCGACAAATCGGTGTCGATGTAACTCAACCCCAGCAGCACCCCGGCCACTTCGCGGGTCAGCTTCGCCTCCCACTCGTGATAAGCCTCCTCGCCATGCCCCGAGGCCGAATACAGGCGCGGGTCTTTGAAGTCCATTTCGCCGTAGCGCAGTTTCAGCCCCAGCCCATAGGGCAACTCGGTTTCGTAGCCAACGTAGCGGTACAACGTGCTCTGTTTGCTGTCGATGCCCGGTGCATCGGCAGAGTAATAGGCCGCGAGTTTCACGCCATAGACGTCGAGAATCCCGTAGACCTCGCTCTGATTGAACTGGCTCTCTTTTGGATACGCGTATTTGAGATAGCCGACATCCAGGCTGATGGCGTCGGTCGCCTGCCACAGCCAACCACCGTAGTAGTCGACTTCCTGGCGGGTTTTCAGGCCACCGCCGAAATCGACGTTCGAACTCCAGGCGCCCAGGTACAGGCCGCTGCTGTGGGCCAGGGTCACACCGGCTTGCACGGCGGGGTCGTTCTGGGTTTGCGAAATCCCGCGAGTGCGATAGTCGCTGGCCAGGGTCAGGTCGACCAGCACGGCGAAGTCGTCATTCAAGGGCAGGGCCTGGCTGCCCAGGGGCAACAGGCTGAAGGATGCGAGGGCGAACAGGGTGAACGCTTTCATGGTGCAGTGCCTTTGTTGTGATTGTTATGGGCAGATTTGAGACAACGCTGCTCCAGACCCCAGCGATGAATGCGGAGTTGGGCAGCGTGTACAGGCGATTTTTCTCAGAGTGTCGGGGCGTAGACTTCGCGACCGGCGAACCAGGTTTGCAGCACTTGGGTGTCGTGCAGGGCTTTCTCATCGACGCTGAACACGTCGCGGTCCAGAACGATGAAATCGGCTTGCTTGCCGGGGCTCAACGAGCCGATTTGCTTCTCTAGACCGATAGTGCGGGCGGCGTTGAGGGTGTAGGCGTAGAACATCGTTTCCCGGTCGATGCGTTCGTCGGCGTTCAACACGCCCAACGGGCCGTTTCGGGTGATCGCCTGGGCCATGGCGTTCCACGGATTGGGCGAAGACACCGGCCAGTCGCTGGCTCCGGCGATCGTCGCGCCCTGTTTGAGCAGCGAGTGCGCTGGGTACTGATAGCGGAAGGCGAGGGCGCTGACGTAAGGCTTGATCATGTCCAGGGTGTAATCGTCGGCGGAGGCCCAGAGCAACTGCATGGAGGCGATGACGTTGAGCGGTTTGAACCGCGCAAACTCTTTCGGGTTGACCATTTGCAAGTGGGTGATCGAGTGAGTCACGCCGCTCTGGCGATCCTTGCGCGCCTGGGCGATGCCGTTCAGGGATTCGCGTACCGCGCGGTCGCCGATGGCGTGGATGTGCACCCGCCAGCCGCGTTGATCGATGGCACTGACCAGTTCGCCGAAGTGCTTCGGATCGATCAGCAACTCGCCCTGTTTTTGCGAGTTGGTGTAAGGATCGATCATCGCCGCGCTCTGGGCCGGGTATTCGATCACGCCGTCGGCAAAGATCTTGATACCGGGCAGGGTCAGGTTGGGGATGCCCTGGAATTGCTGGCGGACCTTGTCCAGCGTGTCGAGATCGGCCGGTACGCTTTTCGGATTGGCCACCAGCAGGGCCGCGACGTGGGCGGTCATGCCACCGCTTTGCGACAGCGCTTTGTACACCGGCAGTACGCCGACGGTTTTCTCCGTGGGTTTAAGGGCAAACACCGGCTCGCCAGGGGCGGCGTTGGCAGCGGGGTCCATCCAGGCCGTAATGCCCAGGCTGTTGTTGTAGCGCACGGCGGTTTGCGCGGCGCGCAGCATGTCGGCGGCACTGGGCGCGGGCATTTTTAACGCAACCCGATCCCAACCGGCGTCCACCAGAAAACCGTTGGGGCTACCGTCGGCAAGCTTGCCTATGGTGTCGAGTTCGGCGGCCGGCAGGTTTTGCAGCAGGATGGCGTCGATGCCCGCGCGTTCGAGCATGACGTTGTTGGCCCAGGCGGTGTGGTGGTCGCTGCCGGTGAACACCACAGGCACCTTGGCCCATTCGCCGCTGTTGAATTTTTTGCCGAGGGCCTCGGCCTGGGCCCAATACGCCGAACTCATGCCGGCCACGCTCAGCACATCGCCGTGTTTCGCCTTGCCGTCATCACGCCATCCGCGCAGGCGTTTTTCCAGCTCATCGAGGTCGACCACCTCATCTTCCATATTGGCCGAGGCCATTTCCAGACCGCCGAAAATCGCGTGGGAATGGCTGTCGATCAGGCCGGGCATCAACGTCTTGCCGCCGAGGTCGATCACTTTCGTTTGCGATTCAATCAAGGCTTTTATCTGTGCATCGCTGCCAACTTGCAGCACTTTGCCGTCCTGCACCGCCAGGGCCTGCACCTTGGGCTGGTTGCGGTCGGCGGTGAATATCTTGCCGTTGAGCAGCACCAGATCGGTCGCTGCCATGGCTTCCATCGAGGCAAAAGCCACAGCGGCCACCAATAGATTCGGGAGGAATCTTTTCATTGAATGTTTCCTTGTTATTGCGTCTGATGGCCAGATTAGTGGCTGCTTATGCTCAACAGAACGCCTCACTCACGAAAAACGTTTTTGCCGGAATGGAAAAAAAATGGACAAGTTGGGTGCGTTGAAAATGTTCGTGGTCACGGCGCAACTGGGCAGTTTCAGCCGCGCCGCCGAGCAACTGGGCAAGACCCCGTCGGCCCTGACCAAAGCGGTCAATCACCTGGAGGCCGAGCTCGGTGCCCGGCTATTCGAGCGCAGCACCCGGCGGATTCTGCTGACGGAAGTGGGGCGGCTCTACCTGGAAACCGCGCGTCAGGTGTTGCAGCGGCTGGACGAGGCCGGTGAGGAAATCGAGCAGTTGCAGCATGGCCTGCGCGGCAATCTGAAAATCACCGCGCCACTGGCCTATGGGCATGCCTTTCTCGATCAGGTGTGTGGCGGTTTTCTGGAGCAGTATCCGCAGATCAATCTGCAAGTGGACCTGTGCGATGAGTTCGTCAATCTGCTGGAAAGCGGCTACGACCTGGCCCTGCGCGAAGGCCATGACGACCTGCCGGGGCTGATCGCCCGCGTCGTTGGCAGCAATCGTCTGGCGTTGTGTGGCAGCCCGGCCTATCTGGCGCGCAAGGCGTTGCCGGTCACTCCGCAAACCCTCGATGAGCACGAATGGTTGCTGTATCGCCATCCCTTGCTCAGCCGCGAATTCTGGTGGGCCGAGCGCGATGGGCAGCGCTTGAGCCTGCCGCAACCCCAGGCGCCACGGCTGCGCAGCGACAATTACGACTTGCTGCTGGCCAATGCGCTGGCCGGACGCGGGTTGTTGCACACGCCGCTATGGAGCGCTGCGCCGTATCTGGCCGACGGTCGACTGGTGCGGGTGATGGCGGACTACGACATCGATCCCGACAGCTTTGGCCCGCACATTCTGGCGGTGTACCCGAGCCATCGGCGAGCGACCGCCAAAGTCGTGGCTTTTATCGATTACATCGCCGGGTTTCTGGCCTCTCGCGGGCTGAGCTGACTGGCGGTCCTTGCCAGGAAAAAGCCGAAAGAGTACAAATGTACTCCATGACGACTTTAACTCCCCGCCGTACCGCCATCCTGACCTTCATCCGCGATCGCATCGCCGAACACGGTCAGCCCCCGAGCCTCGCTGAAATCAGCGAGGCCTTCGGTTTCGCCTCCCGTAGCGTGGCGCGCAAGCACGTGCTGGCGCTGACCGAGGCGGGTTTCATCGAGGTCAATCCGCATCAGGCGCGCGGCATCCGCTTGTTGAACCAGCCGCCGCGGCCCGAGCTGCTGGACGTTCCGGTACTGGGCCGCGTGGCGGCCGGTGCGCCGATCGGTGCCGATGCCGAGGTCCACAGCCGCTTGCTGCTCGATCCGTCGATCTTCTCGCGGGTGCCGGATTACATGCTGCGGGTCCAGGGTGATTCGATGATCGAGGACGGCATTCTCGACGGCGATCTGGTGGGCGTGCGGCGCAATCCTGAAGCGCTCAACGGCCAGATCGTGGTGGCGCGGCTCGACGGCGAAGTCACCATCAAGCGTTTCGAGCGGGTCGGCGATGCCGTTCGCCTGTTGCCGCGCAATCCGGCTTACCAGCCGATCATTGTTCGAGCCGATCAGGAGCTGGCCATCGAAGGCGTGTTCTGTGGTCTGGTGAGGCAAGGGTGATGGGCGCCGTCGTTGCGCTGGATACGCTGTTCAATGGCGGCCAGGTCTGGAAGGGCCGACCTGCGCCACCGGCCGTCAGCCCGCAACCCACAGGGCATGCGGCGCTGGATGCGGCGTTGCCGAGCGGTGGCTGGCCGGAAGCGGCGCTGAGCGAAATCCTCCTGGCCGGGCAGGGCGTGGGTGAGTTGCAACTGGTGTGGCCGACGCTGGCACGGCTGTCGGCGGCGGGCGAGCGCATCGTGCTGGTGGCGCCGCCTTACGTGCCGTATCCCCAGGCCTGGCAGAACGCCGGGGTCGATCTGCGCCAGTTGTCGATCATCCAGGCCAGCGAGCGCGATGCGCTGTGGGCGGCGGAACAATGCCTGCGTTCGGGCAGTTGCGGGGCGGTGTTGTGCTGGCCGCACAAGGCCGATGACCGGGCGTTGCGACGTTTGCAGGTGGCGGCCGAAACCGGGCAGACCCTGGCGTTCGCCTATCGCTCGCTCAGTGAAGCCATCAACCCGTCGCCAGCGGCCCTGCGCATCGCCATCGACGCCAAGCCTGCTCAGTTGCGGGTGCTCAAGTGCCGGGGCGGGCTGGCCCGTTCGGCGCCGATTGCCTTTGCCGTGGGGCATTGAGGTTGCCATGCGCTGGGTGTGCATTGTCTTCCCGCAATTGGCGCTGGACGCGGTACTGCGTCAGCGCCCCGACCCCGATGAGCCGTTGGCGCTGCTGACCGGCCCGGCCCAGCGGCGGGTGCTGCAGGCGGTCAACGGTGCGGCGCGGGCGCTGGGTTTGCGACCCGGTCAGTCGATGACCGCCGCCCAGGCGCTGAGCAAAGGGTTCGTCACCGTCGAATACGATGCCGCCGAAATCGAACATTGGCAGCAGTTCCTGGCCGCCTGGGCCTATCGGTTCAGCTCCCAGGTCAGCGTGCATTACCCGCGTGCCGTGGTGTTTGAAATCGAATCCAGCCTGGGCTTGTTCGGGCCCTGGCCGCAGTTCGAGGCGCGGCTGCGCGCCGAGCTCGCTGAGCTGGGGTTTCGCCATCGGATTGTCGCCGCGCCAAATCCGGTGGCGGCGCGGGTGCTGGCCAACGTTTATGACGGTCTGGTGGTGCCGGACAATCAAGCCTTGCAGCATCACCTCGGGCAACTGCCCGTCGATCGCATTGCCCTGGAGCCCAGCGTTGCTACGGCGTTATCGCGCATGGGGCTGCGCACCTTGAGTCAGGTGCAGGCGCTGCCCCGGCATAGCCTGGCCCGGCGTTTCGAGGCCCAGGTGCTCAAGCATCTGGACAGCCTGTTCGGTGAGCGGCGGCTGGCACTGGCGTTTTACCTGCCGCCGGACCGTTTCGATGTGCGCATCGAACTCAATTTCGATGTGCAATCCCATCAGGCATTGTTGTTTCCTTTAAGACGATTGACCGGCGATCTGTCGGCGTTCCTCTGCGGCCGGGACAGCGGCGTGCAACGTTTCGACTTGCACCTGGAACACGCCGGCTTGCCGGACACCGTGATCAAGGTCGGCCTGCTCAGCGCCGAGCGCGATCCGGCGATGCTGTTCGAACTGGCCCGAGGGCGCCTGGAACAGGTTCATGTCGAGGCCCCGGTGCGCGGTTTTCGTCTGCGCGCCGAAGATCTGCCGGCCTTCGTGCCCCAGCGTCAGGAGCTGTTCGACGACCGTCCGCAGCAGTCCTTGCCCTGGGAGCAACTGCGTGAACGCTTGCGCGCACGGCTGGGGGATGACGCGGTGCAGGGCTTGCGCTTCCAGGCCGATCACCGGCCGGAATGCGCGTGGCAGACCACTGTCGACAGCCAGGCCTGCGAGGGGCTGCCTGCCGTGCAACGTCCAGGCTGGTTGCTGACTGAACCGCAGGCGGTACACGAAAGCTCGACGCGCATCCTCATGGGGCCGGAGCGCATCGAGTCCGGCTGGTGGGACGGCGACGACGTGCGCCGCGATTACTACCTGATCGAAACCCGTTCTGGTCAGCAGGGCTGGGCCTATCGGGCGGTGGGCGAAGACGGTCCGTTGTGGCTGCAAGGCTGGTTCGCATGAGCGTCGACTATGCCGAGCTGCACTGCCTGTCCAACTTCAGTTTCCAGCGCGGTGCCTCCAGTGCGCTTGAGCTTTTTCAACGGGCGAAAAAGCAGGGCTATCAGGCGCTGGCGATCACCGACGAATGCACCCTGGCGGGTATCGTCCGTGCCTGGCAGGCGGCCAAGACCGTGGAGCTGCCGCTGATCATCGGCAGCGAAATACGTATCGAAAATGGCCCGAAACTGGTGCTGCTGGTGGAAAACCTCGAAGGTTATCAAGCCCTGTGCCGACTGATTACCCGCGCCAGACGTCGCACGCAGAAAGGCCAGTATCAGGTGCGGCGGGAGGATTTCAGCGAGCCGTTGCCGGGGCTGTTGGCGTTGTGGGCGCCGGACGCCGTCGATGATTTTGCGCAGGGCCATTGGCTGAAGCAGAGCTTCGCCGAGCGCCTGTGGCTGAGCGTTCAGTTACATCGCGGGCAGGACGACACCCGGCGACTGGCAGCACTGCTGACCCTGGCGCGGGAACTGCGGATCCCGGCGGTGGCCAGCGGCGATGTGCATATGCACGCCCGCGGCCGGCGCGCCTTGCAGGACACCATGACCGCCATCCGCCATCACGTTCCCGTGGCCGAGGCCGGGTTGCGTCTGCACCCCAATGGCGAACGGCATTTGCGCAGCCTCGACGACTTGCGCGATCTCTACCCGCAGGCGTTGCTCGACGAGACGCTGAACATCGCCCGGCGCTGTACTTTCGACCTCGGTCAGTTGCGTTATCAATATCCCCGGGAACTGGTGCCCGAGGGGCACACGGCCACGTCCTGGCTGCGGGTGCTGGCAGAAAAGGGGATTCGCTGGCGCTGGGAAAAAAGCCCCAAGGCCGAGGTGTTGGCGCAGATCGACAAGGAACTGGAGCTGATTGCCGAGCTGGGGTACGAGAGTTATTTCCTCACGGTTCACGACATTGTGAATTTCGCCCGCCAGCAACACATCCTTTGTCAGGGCCGCGGTTCTGCCGCCAACTCGGCGGTGTGCTTCGTGCTGGGGATCACGGAGATCGACCCGGAACGCAGCACGCTGCTGTTCGAGCGTTTTCTCTCCAGGGAACGCAACGAACCGCCGGACATCGACGTGGATTTCGAGCACGAGCGGCGCGAAGAAGTCCTGCAGTATGTGTTTCAGCGTTATGGCCGGGCCCGTGCGGCGCTGACGGCGGTGGTCAGCACTTACCACGGTGCCGGCGCAATCCGCGACGTGGCCAAGGCGTTGGGTTTGCCGCCGGATCAGGTCAACGCCCTGGCCGACTGTTGCGGCCACTGGAGTAATCAGGCGCCGCCCGTCGAGCGTCTGCGTGAAGGTGGTTTCGACCCCGATAGCCCGGTGTTGCGTCGAGTGCTGAGCCTGACCCAGCAACTGATCGGTTTTCCCCGGCACCTGTCCCAGCACCCCGGCGGTTTCGTGATTTCCGAGCAGCCTCTGGACAGCCTGGTGCCGGTGGAAAACGCCGCCATGGCCGAGCGCACCATCATCCAGTGGGATAAGGACGATCTGGATGCGGTCGGGCTGCTCAAGGTCGATATTCTGGCGCTGGGCATGCTCAGCGCGATTCGCCGTTGTTTCGATCTGCTGCGTCGGCACCGGGGCCGCGACCTGAGCCTGGCGACGGTGCCGGCCGAAGACCCGCAAACCTACGAGATGATTGGCCATGCGGACACCATCGGGGTGTTCCAGATCGAGTCCCGGGCACAGATGTCGATGCTGCCCAGGCTCAAGCCCAAGAACTTCTACGATCTGGTGATCGAGGTGGCGATCGTTCGTCCGGGGCCAATTCAGGGCGGGATGGTGCATCCCTACCTGCGGCGACGTAAGGGCGAAGAAGAAGTGAAATACCCGTCGAAAGAACTTGAAGCGGTGCTCAAGCGTACGCTGGGCGTGCCGCTGTTCCAGGAACAGGTGATGCAGATCGCGATTGTCGCCGCCGACTACAGCCCCGGCGAGGCCGATCAATTGCGCCGCTCCATGGCGGCCTGGAAACGCCATGGCGGACTGGAACCGCACAAGGAACGCCTGGCGGACGGAATGAAGAAAAACGGCTACACGGCGGAGTTCGCCGCGCAGATCTTCGAGCAGATCAAAGGCTTCGGCGATTACGGTTTTCCCGAATCCCACGCCGCCAGTTTCGCCTTGCTGACCTACGCCAGTTGCTGGTTGAAATGCCACGAGCCGGCGGCTTTCGCCTGTGCGCTGATCAACAGCTGGCCGATGGGGTTCTACAGCCCGGACCAGATTCTCCAGGACGCCCGCCGCCATCATTTGCAGATTCGCCCGGTGGACGTGCGGGCCAGTGACTGGGATTGCAGCCTGGAACCGATCACCGGTGCGCAGCCGGCCATTCGCATGGGGCTGCGGATGATCAAGGGCTTTCGCGAAGACGATGCCCGGCGTATCGAGACGGCAAGGTCGAAAGGGGCGTTTGCCGACATCGCCGACCTCGGCGAACGGGCACGACTCGATGCCCGCGCCCAGGAACAACTGGCCGATGCCGGTGCACTGCGCGGGCTGGCCGGTGACCGGCATCGGGCGCGCTGGGAGGTGGCGGGGGTGCAGAAGCAGCTCGGTTTGTTTGCCGGTCTGCCGAGTCAGGAAGAGCCGGCGGTGGATCTGCCTAAACCCACCGTGGGCGAGGACCTGCAAGCCGATTACGCCAGTGTTGGCACCACCCTCGGCCCGCATCCGCTGGCGTTGCTGCGGGGGGAACTCAAGGCCCGGCGCTGTCGCAGCTCCAGGGAATTGCTGATGGTCGAGCATGGGCGTCCGGTCAGCGTCGCCGGGCTGGTCACCGGTCGGCAGCGTCCGGGAACCGCCAGCGGTGTGACCTTCGTGACGCTTGAAGACGAATTCGGCAACGTCAACGTGGTGGTCTGGCGCGACCTGGCCGAACGGCAACGGCAGGTATTGGTCGGCTCGCAATTGCTCAAGGTCGACGGGCGCTGGGAACAGGTGGGCGAGGTGCGGCACCTGATTGCCGGACGCTTGAGCGACCTGAGTTCATTGCTCGACGGTATCCATGTGCGCAGTCGGGATTTCCACTGAGCCTTGGCGGTGGATATGTCACCTGCGCAGGAGCAGCTTGTCGCAGGGGCCGGTCGAGAATCAGCTATACCTCAATGAAACCATTGGCGTCGGCAGTGCTCGAAACAAACGGGCAGGCACCGTCTCCTCATGCTGTTGCACTGCCTGAAAACATGTCATTCACAAGACATAGGCCAGTCGATGCAGTTTCTAGACAATAGCCACGGTTGTACCGGTTGGAGCGGCGAAATGGCCGAACGCATTCGTGCGTTCGACTGGAGCCTGACCGAACTCGGACGCATCGACACCTGGCCCGGGAGTCTGTGCAGCGCGGTGCAGTTACTGCTCGCTTCACCGCTGCCGATGGTGATGCTGTGGGGCCGCCCCGGTTACATGATCTATAACGACGCCTACTCAAGATTTGCCGGTGGCCGCCATCCTTACCTGCTGGGCTCCCCGGTGGAGTTGGGCTGGCCGGAGGTCGCCGAATTCAATCGGCATGTGGTGGACACCTGTCTTGCGGGCGGCACCTTGTCTTATCACAACAAAGCCCTGGTATTGCTGCGCGACGGCGTTCCCGAAGACGTCTGGATGGACCTTTACTACAGTCCTGTCTCCAATGATGACGGGTGTCCCGCCGGGGTCATGGCAATGGTGGTTGAAACCACTGACCATGTGATTTCCGAACGCCGACGCCAAGAAGCCGAAAACGCCTATCGTGCCGATAATGAAAGGGTTCGCCTGGCCCTCAATGCCGGGGCTTTGCTCGGCTCGTTTGTCTGGGACATCAAGGCTGATGTGCTATCGGGCGACGAGCGATTCGCCCGCACGTTTTCCTATCCGCCAGGCCAGGACCTGGCCAACTTGCCACCAGCCATCGCCCAAATGCAGATTCATCCCGATGATCGCAGCTGGGCCCGGGAGCGGATGAATCAGTCGGTGGAAACCGGCGTGCCCTATAACGCCGAATATCGGGTCCTGCGTCCCGATGGCAGTTACCTGTGGGTGCTCGCCAGCGGGTGTTGCGAGTTCAATGAGCAAGGTGAAGCGTTGCGCTTTCCAGGGGTGTTGATCGACATCCACGAACGCAAGATTGCCGAAGAGTCCTTGCTCAAGTTCACCCGCAACCTGGAGCAACGAGTCGCTGAAGAAGTCGAGGCGCGGCTGGCGGCCGAAGAGCAACTGCGTCAATCACAGAAGCTCGAAGCCATTGGTGGTCTCACCGGTGGGGTGGCCCATGACTTCAACAACCTGTTGCAGGTGATCGCCGGCAACCTGCACTTGCTGGCGCGTCATGAGCCGGATAACGCCAACGTGCAGCGCCGGGTCGGCGCCTCAATTGCCGCAGTCGAGCGCGGGGCCAAATTGTCTTCGCAATTACTCGCCTTTGCCCGACGTCAGCCGTTGTCACCGGCCGTATGCGACCCACGGCAGATCTTCGAAGACCTCGGGGAATTATTGCAGCGCGCGCTGGGAGAGACGATCCAGATCAAGGTGTCCGCACCTGACGATCCATGGCACTTCTACGTGGACTGCAATCAACTGGAAAACGCCATTCTCAACCTTGCGATCAACGCCCGAGATGCCATGAACGGCGAGGGGACCATTGCCCTCAGCGCAGAGAACATCGTCCTCGACCGCAAGTTTTGCGCCGGCAAGGGCATCGTCGCTGGCGATTATGTCTGCGTGACGGTGGCGGACTCGGGCGTCGGCATGCCGCCGCAAGTGCTTGCACAGGCCTTCGAGCCGTTTTTCACCACCAAGGCTGATGGTCAAGGCACCGGCCTGGGTTTGAGTATGGTGTTCGGGTTCGTCAAACAGAGCGGCGGGCATATCGAGATTTCCAGCGTCGTCGGGCGGGGCACTCGGGTGCAGCTGTATTTCCCTCGCAGCTTGCGCCCGTTGCCTGACGAAACAATGCGCCATGCTCCGCAGCACCGGGGCGGGCATGAAACCATTCTGGTGGTCGAGGACAACGAAGCGGTGCGCAGTTCGGCCGTGGACTTGTTGTGCGAAGAGGGCTATCAGGTCCTGACCGCGGCCAACGGTGACCTGGCGATGCAGATGTTGCTCGACGGCGCGACAGTGGACCTGATCTTCACCGACGTGGTCATGCCCGGCTTGATCAAAAGCTCGGACCTGGCCGCCTGGGCCAAGGTGCAAAACCCTCCGGTGGCGGTGTTGTTTACCTCCGGACACACCCGCGACATCATTTCGCGCGATCACCAACTCAGCTCTGACACTTATTTGCTGAGCAAACCTTATGGTCCCGAGGCGCTGACACGAATGGTTCGTACGGTACTCGGTGGTTGATTCAAGGGGGGCTTTCCAGGCGCTCGGGCAAGGGGGTATCGCGTTTGCGACAGGACGACGAACGGACGCCGCTGGTCTGATAGACGGTCGACAGAACCGGGTAAGCGAGGCCATTCTGATAATTGGCGAACGCCATCGATCACGTTTGCCACCGATTAACAAACGGAGGTGTTCCATGCCGGTGACCCATGACCTTTATCAGGACTTGCGCTGCACGAAGGAAGAGATCCAGCAAAAACGCACCAAGGATCCGTTACTGGATTCACTGCTCAACAAGTACACCCAGGCGGACGCAGAGGTGGTGAAGGCCGAGTCCGCACAATCGGATGCGCCCAGCGATGAGGTACTGAAGAAGCTCAAGGAGAAGCGTGTGCAGGTCAAGGACAAGATCGCTGAGCGACTTAAGACGCCGTCCTGAGGACGCTGTGCAGAATCACCGACGACCGGTGACTGAACAATTGGAACGGGGATCAATACGAGATCTGCGTTGATTCAAAATCAAAAGATCGTCTGAACGCGGTCCGAACCTTCGGGCGATCTTTTGGCTACACCCTCTATTTCAGTGCTGCACTCAATGGCAACCGCGCCATGTGCCGGGCTTTCAGCGACCCCAGATACAACCAGTCCCCATATTCGCGCACGGTGGTGATGGGTGAGTAGTTGCCGCTGCTGGCGTCCTGCAGATTGGCAATCACTTTGCCGTCGAGGTCCAGCCCCAGGACGAAGGCGCGCTTCTCCAGGGGCTTGGGCAGAATAGTCATCGCCCGCACGATCATTTTGCGTACCAGAGGGTAGGGCGCCGTGGTGTCGAGCAGTGCATTGCGCGGTGCATACAGCGCCACCCAGAAACGGTCGCGGCCATTGAATGCCAGGTTGTCCGGCAGCCCCGGCAAATTGTCGATGAACAGATCGTGGGTGCCAGCTTTCGGCCCGGTCAGCCAATAGCGGCTGATGCGATAGGCGCCAGTTTCATTGACCAGCACAAACGCGTCGTCAGGCCCCAGTGTCACGCCGTTGGCGAACTCCAGTTTGTCCAGCAGGACCGCCGTATTGCCTGTCTGGAAGTTATAACGCAGCAAACGGCCGTCGCCACCGTGCTCGATGATCGCCTCGCCGTCCTTGCCGTAGCCCCAACGGCTGGAGGAGTCGCTGAAATAAGCGTAATGCCCGGGCTTGTCGATGGCCACGTCATTGGTAAAACCGAAGGGCAGGTTGTTGGCCGTGGTGGTCAATGGAATCAACCGGCCCTGAGCGTCGAGCGACAGCAAGCCTTTGACCCCGTCGGCGATCACCAACAAACCATTGGGGTGCCGCGCCAGGCCCAGCGGCCGGCCACCGGTATCAGCCAGCACCTGGGTGGTTTTGCCGTCGAGGCTGGTGCGAATCAATCGGCCGTCATGCAGGCCGGTGATAAGGGCGTCTTTCTCCAGCAGCAACGCCTCAGGGCCGTCGATGTCAGCAGCACCGACCCGTTTCACGCCTTTGAGTCGCTGATTGTCGGCGTAGATGCCCTCGACGAGGGAGGGCGCCGTTGGCGGTGTCCAGGCTACCGGTTGAACCTTGGTCGGCAATAGAAACAGCAAGGCACTGATCACGATGATCAGCAGCAGCAACCAATGCCGAAACTTGAGGGGTCTTTTCATGCGCTGACTCCTGCCAGGGCCAGATGTTTTTGCGCCATCTCGCGTAACGCCAGCATCGACTCCGCCGATTCGCGCTCGATGCGCCGCTTGAGCACCAGACGATTGGCAATGCGCATTGCCAGGCCGCTGAAGCTGTATTCCAGAGTGCGGACAAACCGCGTGTCATCGCCCTCAACCTCACACTCGTAAGTCACCATCAACGACAGACCATGACTGCCTCGGGCCCGAGCCCTCCAGCGGCGTCCGGGCAGGTATTCGTCGACTTCCCAGCTCAAATGCCCCTCACGCCCGCCGGCCCGAATGTCTTCCTCGAATCGCTCCCCGGCATACAGCGGGCCGCTCTGGCCGTCGACCTTGAGGGAGGACGGATGCCACTGCGGCCAATGGGTCGCGGTGCTGGCGTAGGCGAGCACAGCCACTGGGTTTCCAGCGATGTCGATCACATGCTGCATACGGGTCATGGACGTTCTCGTCAGGTGCGGGGGCGCTTGCTCCGGTTCCCAGTAGAGGGTGCCGAACAGGTAGTCCATCAGGGGCAACACGATATTGAAATTGCGTTCCTGCATCAGCTCACGACGGTGATGCAGCTCATGCAGACGGCGCATCTGGCGGATCCACGGCAAACGCGTCACCGGGTTGCCGGGCGGTAGATGTTCGCAGGCATGGAACACCTCGTAGGTCAGGTAACCGAGCACCATGCAGCCGCCAAACAGCCCCGCGACGTTGCTATTGAACTGAGCCAGCAACCACCAGGCAGGCCCCGTGATGACAACGGTGTGCAACACGATCAGCCAGGCTGGAAACAGAATCACCCGCCAGTCGCGGGCGCTGTCACAGGTCATGTGGCCGGGGGTGAAAAAGCTGTGATGGTCACCGGCGTGACGGGCGTAGAACATCCGCGCCAGGCTCTTTTTGTGGTGCCCCAGATGCCGATGCACGACGTACACGCCGAAGTTGAAAAACAACAGGGTCAGTGGCACCGCCAGCCATTCCAGCGGTTGCACCTGATGCACCGTGCTCCAGAACCCACCGATGGCCAGCAACCCGAACAGCAACACAAAGGCGCCGTGCAACCAAGGGTTGTAGAGCGGATGAATGTCGGCACGGTAGCGCGCGCGGAACGCTTCGGTGGTCTGCCTCACTGGGTTCACCTGTGGTTATTGTTATAACCAGCAGATTAGCCGATCCCGCCGCACAGGCAGGCCGAACCTTGAGGACACAAGCGCCATGCTCCGGTGCGAGACGCCCGTATGGTGTCAGGTCAGCGGGTTCCAGCGCTGGGACCAGTCGTCGTCCGTCTTGATCACTTCCCGCAGCAGGTCGAACGCCCGTTGCAGGGTCGCCGAATCGCGGTCCCGGGAGTAAACCAGATAGGTCGGGTAGCTGAACTCCGGAGCTTTGGGCACTTGTTCCAGCAAGCCGTTTTCCAGGTAACTCTGGACCACCCGAGTGCGGAAATAGCCGCTGCCGCCGTTTTCCAGGATGTATTGCAAGGCCAGCGGGCCGAGGTTGAAGCTCAGGGCTGCCTTGGCTTTTTCCGGCAGCGCGGCATCGTGCTGACGACGGAAGTCAGGGCCCCAGTCGATATACACGTAAGGATCGGGCCGTCCGGCCAGGCGCACCAGGATCAGTTTTTCTTCCAGCACCTGCTCGACTTGCAGGCGTGGCCAGTACTCGGGCTGATAGACCAGCGCCGCATCCAACACCCCCAATTCCAGTTGGCGCAGCAGGTTTTCGCCATCGCGGATTTCCATGCGCAGGGCGTGGCTGGGAATCTTCTCGCGCAGTTCCCCGGCCCAACTGAGCATCAACGGGTTGCACAGGCTGACCTCGCCACCGATGTGCAGCACGTCGCGGTAGCCCTCGGGCAGCGGCAAGTCCCGGCGTGCGGCTTCCCAGGTCTGCACCAGTTGATTGGCGTAAACCACAAAGGCCTCGCCGTTCGGCGTCAGGCGCGCGCCGGCGCGATTGCGCACAAACAGCGTGCTGCCCAGCTGACTTTCGAGCTTCTGCACCCGGGCAGTGATCGCGGTCTGGGTGACGTGCAGCTTTTCAGCCGCCGCGGCCAGGCTGCCGTGGCGGACAATTTCCAGAAAGGTGCGGGCGAGGTCGATGTCCATGGGCAGGCCGATGTGGGAGGTGCGGGCATTGTAAGAGCAGCCATGGTCTTCCGATACCGTCTGTGGCGAGGGAGCTTGCTCCCGCTGGGGCGCGAAGCGGCCCCAAGCTCCCTCGCCACAGAGTTCACTGTCCGGCCTGATCACCCGTGCCAAACAATCAGTCCGCCAACTCAACCTCCCTCACCACCGCCCAATCGGCCACCAACCGCTGCGGCGTGCCACACGCCTTGCGCTTAAGCACAAAATTTTTGCTCTTCTCGGCGAACTGTTTACGGTTTTGCACCATGTCCTGATGCATTTCTTCCAGCTCGGCATTACGGCAGTGCTGCATCAGTTGAGGATCGAGCTGACTTTTGCGCTCACGTATCGCCTGGTACGCCGGATCACTCAACGCACCATTGGCACGCTGCAATAACCAAAGACCAAACTCATCCGGACAGCGCGGACCGATTTCCTGGACCATGCCTAACTGCAAGGCCTGGAGGGCGCTGATCGGCAGGCAGTCTTCGGTGAGTTTTTCCGCCATCGCCGGGCCGACGGCGCGGGGCAGGCTGTAGGTCCAGTATTCGGAGCCGTACAGGCCCATGGTTTTGTAATGGGGGTTGAGCACGATGTCGGAGCGGGCGAAAACAATATCGGCAGCCAGCGCCAGCATCACGCCACCGGCCCCGGCATTGCCGGTCAGGCCGCTGACCACCAGTTGCCGGGCGCTGAGCAGTTCCTGGCAGACGTCGTCGATCGCCTGAATATTGGCCCAGGCTTCCAGCCCCGGAACTGCTGCGGCCTGGATCACGTTGAGGTGCACGCCGTTGGAGAAACTGCCGCGTCCACCCTTGATCAGCAGCACTTGGGTGTCCCGGGACTTGGCCCAGCGCAGGGCCTCCACCAGTCGTTGGCACTGTTCGGTGCTCATGGCGCCGTTGTAAAACTCGAAGGTCAGCTCGCCGACATGCCCCGACTCGCGATAGCGGATCGGTTGATAGCTTTCGTTGTTAAATGGCTGAGAGGCGATCGACCAATCAAGGGTCGGGACGTGCGCAAGCTGTTCAGCGAGTACATGCCGGGCCGGACGCTTGAAGGTTTCTTCGCCGGGCCGGGGTTTGCGTCGCAGCGAACCGATCCACAGGCTGTGATCACCGGTCGCGACCAGCACCGCATCGTCGTGCACCGCGAGAATCTCTCCCGGCGTGCCGCTGCGCGAATCCAGATGAGCGTCATACAGGTAATACTGACCGCCGGCCAGGCTGGCCAATACGCCGGGCTGACCGTCGGCGGCGTCGATGCTGCGTTTGATGAAGTGTGCGCTGTCGTGCCAGCTGAAGATCCGGTCAGCTTGCTTCATGTTTGGCTGTAAGCGGCCAATCACATGGCGTTGGCTGTAGTCCAAAGGCACTGGCTCGAAACCGTCGATAAACTTTTCCACGACTTCGCGGATACAGGTGATTGCCGCGTCGCTGACGCGCCCGTTGTACAACTCGGATTTGCGCAGACCCTGGGGCAGGTTGAATTCACAAGTGGCCCAGACCGGCCCGGCGTCCATTTCCTCCACTGCTTGCAATGCGGTCACGCCCCAACGGCTGAGTTCACGGGTGATCGCCCAGTCCAGCGCACTGGCGCCACGGTCGCCGACGATACCCGGATGAATGATCACTACAGGACGCTGGAGATTGCTCCACAGTTGTTGTGGCACCCGATCCTTGAGGAACGGGCAGATCACCAGATCGGCGCCGGAATGCTCGATCTGCTCGCACACTGCCTCTTCATCGGTGAACAGCACCACGCTGGGCGAGTGGCCGGCCTGACGCAAGTCCAGCCAGGCCCGCTGGGTCAGGCCGTTGAACGCCGATGCCAGCAGAATGATTTTCAATGACCGCATGATTGACTCTTCCTTGAGAATGATCGGCCGCAGGCTCCCGATGAGCCGTCCTTGGCCTTCGATGGAAGAGCGATAGTAGAGAGTGTGGGGGGGAGGGCAACTGATCGAGATCAAGCTTGTGTCAGCGAGTGTTGCAGAGGCTCAAAATCAAAAGATCGTCCGAACGCGTCCCGCGCCTTCGGACGATCTTTTCTCTTTTCAAAACGCAAAACACGAACAGCCAAACGCCCCCCAGAACCCTTGAAAGTCACTGACCGGTGCCGACGACAATCGCGCTCGTTCATGGCTATGGGCATGCACCGCGCAAGCGCCCACACACTGGTGCACTTGCGCGGTCATTGGCGCCAGGGGTTTCCAGTGCCCCGGCACATTCACCACGGGCGACCACTCAGGCACCACCGGGATTGGCGGTGGCCCCAGTTTTTCAAACTCGACGCTACCGTGGACGATCTTGCCGTCGACAATGGTCAGCACCGACTCGATCCACTTTATGGCTTCGTCTTCGATGTGAAAGTAATCTGCCGACAGCGCAATCAGGTCCGCCAGTTGCCCGACTTTGATCTGACCTTTCTTGCCCTGTTCGGAGGAGAACCAGGCGCTGCCGTGGGTGAACAGTTCCAGTGCGGTATCGCGGCTCAAGCCTTGTGGGTACAGGGCTAATCCGCCGACGGTGCGGCCGCTGACCAGCCAGTACAGCGAGGTCCAGGGGTTGTAGCTGGAGACGCGCGTGGCATCGGTGCCGGCGCCCACTGGAACGCCCTCGGCGAGCATGCGTGCGATCGGTGGCGTAGCTTCGGCCGCTTTGGCGCCGTAACGGTCGACGAAGTATTCGCCCTGGAACGCCATGCGGTCCTGAATCGCGATGCCGCCACCCAGGGCCTTGACCCGTTCGATGTTCCGGGGGGTGATGGTTTCGGCGTGATCGAAGAACCACGGCAAACCGTTGAACGGAATATCCCGGTTGACCTTCTCGAACACGTCGAGCATGCGGCTGATGGATTCGTTGTAGGTGGCGTGCAGGCGGAAGGGCCAGCGCTGTTCCACCAGATGGCGCACCACCGGTTCCAGTTCCTGCTCCATGGTTTGCGGCAGGTCGGGGCGTGGTTCGAGGAAGTCTTCGAAATCCGCTGCCGAGAACACCAGCATCTCGCCGGCGCCGTTGTGCCGCAGGAAGTCATCGCCCTGGCCGTAATGGGAAGTGCTGGTCCAGTTCTTGAAGTCGGTCAGTTCTTCCTTGGGTTTCTGGGTGAACAGGTTGTAGGCAATGCGCACCGTGAGCTGTTGATCTTTGGCCAGTTGCTGGATGACTTGATAGTCGTCCGGGTAATTCTGATAACCGCCGCCGGCATCGATGGCGCTGGTGATGCCCAGTCGATTGAGTTCGCGCATGAACTGGCGGGTCGAGTTGACCTGATACTCCAGCGGCAGCTTCGGCCCTTTGGCCAGGGTTGAGTAGAGGATCATCGCATTCGGGCGGGCGATCAGCATGCCGGTGGGGTCGCCATTGGCATCGCGCTGGATCTCGCCGCCCGGCGGGTTCGGCGTGTCACGGGTGTAGCCGACCACTTTCAGTGCGGCACGGTTGAGCAGGGCGCGGTCGTAGAGGTGCAGGACGAATACCGGAGTGTCCGGCGCGGCTTTGTTCAGATCTTCAAGGGTCGGCATGCGTTTTTCGGCAAACTGGAACTCGTTCCAGCCACCGACCACCCGCACCCATTGCGGGGTAGGGGTGCGGTCGGCCTGATCCTTGAGCATGCGCAACGCATCAGCCAGGGACGGCACGCCTTCCCAGCGCAGTTCGAGGTTGTAATTGAGGCCGCCACGAATCAGGTGCAAGTGGGAGTCGTTGAGGCCGGGAATCACCGTGCGCCCATGCAGGTCAACGATTTGCGTGCCGGGGCCTTGCAGTGCCATGGCCTGGGCATCGCTGCCGACCACCACAAAATGCCCGTCCTTGATCGCGACGGCGCTGGCCTGGGGTTTCTTGCGGTCGACGGTGTGCAGGCGTCCGTTGTACAGAATCAGGTCGGCGGGGGTGTCGGGCATGGTTTTACTCCCTGCGGTTAGCGGACTGATCCAGGCACCGATGGCGCCTGCCGAAAGACCTTGCAGTACACGGCGGCGACTGAAGTCATTGTGCTCGTCAGGTGGGCTCATGGCAGTGCTCTCCACACAGTTCTTCATAAAAGAAGCGAGGGCAAACAGCCGATGTCTGACGCATGCGGCCAGAAGGAATATAGACGGCATATCCACAGATAGCCGTTTTCCGAGGGTGAAAAACGACGAATCCCGCCACGAGGGGCGGGATTCGCATGCAGCCAGAGAGGCTCCCGAGAGCGGGAGCCGTCGTCTTAGCCTGGGAACAGCTCGGACAGTTTCATGGCCAGCATCATGTCGCCTTCAGCGCGCAGCTTGCCGCCCATGAACGCTTGCATGCCGTCGGTCGAACCGTCGACGATGCCTTCCAGGGTTTCGCCGTCCATCACCAGAGTCACCTGGGCGTCCGGGTTTTCGCCTTCTTGCAGCTCGCAGGTGCCGTCTTTGACGATCAACGAGAAGTTCTTGGTGTCGTCGATGCGGAAACCGAATACCAGGTCCAGACCGGCAGCAGCGGCTGGGTTGAACTTGGCTTTCATTGCTTGTACGGCATCAGCTACGGAGGTCATGGTTCGATCCTTTCTTGGGTAATAAGAGCTGGGTGAATACAGCCAGGGTCACAATAGTCCGGAATCAGCGAAACGTGATGAGTTCCGGGGCCTTCAGCAGTTGCAGGTGTGTATGACTGTTGAAGGAAGCCAGGGCCACCTCGCGACCACGAAACTTGAGCAGGTTGAGCGAGGTGTTGACGATTTGCCAGTTCAGCTCAAAGGCCTGCCGGGCAGGCATTTGCGTAATAAGGTGGAGCAGGGCAGTGATGGTGCCGCCGGAGGTGAACACGGCGATTTTCTGGGTGTTGTCGGCATGTTCGAGCAGCCGCTGCAGGCCAGCCTGCACACGATCGACGAAGCCCAGCCAGCTTTCCAGGCCCGGTGTGTCATAGGTACCGGCGAGCCAGCGCTCGATAATCAGGGCGAAGATACGCTGGAACTCGGCACGGTTTTGCGCGGCGTTGCGCAGGATCTCCAGCGCCTCGGGTTCGTCTTCCAGCATGGCGGGCAGCAGGGCGCGGATCACCGCGTCGGCGTCGAACTCGTTGAAGGCCGAATCGATTTCCAGGGGCGGCACCGGCAAACCGACGGTGGCGTACTGTTCCAGCGCGCTGGTGGCCGTGTGTTGCTGACGGCGCAGGTCGCCCGACAGGCAGCGATCGAAGCTCACACCAAGCTCGGCCAGGTGCCGGCCAAGGACTTCTGCCTGGCGAATACCGGTCGGCGACAGAACGTCATAGTCGTCTGCACCAAAGGAGGCCTGGCCATGTCGAATCAAATAGATGCTGCCCACGTCCGCGTCATCCCGGTACGTTGAAGGTTTGGCGAGGTTATGAGGATGACGGTGAGCTGTCAATGAAAAAACATACGCTTGTTTGAAATGCCCGTTACAGGCCTGTTGCTAGTGTCCTGTCTTACAAATACGTTTCTCTTTTGACGAGTGTTGTCGTCAGGCGAGGAGCGGCAATGCAGCATGACGGCAACGGACGCCGTAAAAAGGGAACAGTATTTGTGAGACAGGACACTCGAGGTTTCACGACTGGTCGCCGGGCCGGCTCATGGGTATGCTGAAGGTATCCCGCGCGTGTTCATGCCGCGCATCGTGTTGAAGGAGTCTCTGTGGAGTTTTTGTCCGAGTACGCCAGTTTCCTGGCTAAAACCGTGACACTGGTGATCGCCATTCTGGTGGTCCTGGCCAGTTTTGCGGCGTTGCGCAGCAAAGGTCGGCGCAAGTCGACCGGCCAACTGCAAGTCAGCAAACTCAATGATTTCTACAAAGGGCTGCGCGAACGCCTGGAGCAGACCTTGCTCGACAAGGACCAGCTCAAGGCTTTGCGCAAATCCCAGGCTAAAACCGAGAAAAAGCAAAAGAAGAAGCCCGAGGCCAAGCCGCGGGTGTTCGTGCTGGATTTCGACGGTGACATCAAGGCGTCGGCCACTGAAAGCCTGCGCCACGAAATCACCGCGCTGCTGACCCTCGCCACGCCAAAGGATGAAGTGGTGCTGCGCCTGGAAAGCGGCGGCGGCATGGTTCACAGCTATGGCCTGGCATCTTCGCAACTGGCGCGCATTCGCGAGGCCGGCGTGCCGTTGACCGTGTGCATCGACAAGGTCGCGGCCAGCGGCGGCTACATGATGGCGTGCATCGGCGAGAAAATTATCAGCGCACCGTTCGCGATTCTCGGCTCGATCGGCGTGGTGGCGCAGTTGCCCAACGTCAATCGCCTGCTGAAAAAGCATGACATCGACTTCGAAGTGCTCACGGCCGGTGAGTACAAGCGCACCCTGACAGTGTTTGGCGAAAACACCGAGAAGGGCCGGGAGAAATTCCAGGAAGAGCTGGACATCACCCATCAGCTGTTCAAGAACTTCGTTTCCCGCTATCGCCCGCAACTTGCTATCGACGAAGTGGCCACCGGTGAAATCTGGCTCGGTGTTTCGGCACTCGACAAGCAACTGGTGGACGAGCTCAAGACCAGCGACGAATACCTCGCTGAGCGCGCTAAACAGTCCGAGCTCTATCATTTGCATTACGCCGAACGTAAAACCCTGCAGGAGCGCATCGGCATGGCGGCCAGCGGTTCGATCGATCGCGTATTGCTGAGCTGGTGGAGCCGGTTGACCCAGCAACGCTTCTGGTAACCGTACCAGGCATCACCGTCAGTAAAAAAACCGTGGATTGCCCACGGTTTTTTTTTGACCTTCAGAAGGTGTCCACTCACCCTCAAGAAATAACGAATTTTCCTAATGCCATTGTCGATCGGTCGCGCTTTCGTGTGGAGTCAGGTGGGGTAGGGTGACTGGCCTGAATTGACTGCAATGGATTGCACCATGAATGAGCTCCTTCACCACGTTGCCGCACCTCATCCAGCCCCATCGTTGCGAATGCGCGACGAACTGAAAGCTGCACTGGACATCGCTCTCCCCCAAACCCCCGGCCAGTTGGGCGCACACCTGATCAAGGAAAAATGGGGGCAGGACATCGACCCGCAGACGACCTTGATGGTCACCCTCGATTACCACTACAAGGGCCACCCTGAAGAGAACGGTTTCCAGCAGGGCCAGGTGGCGAACTCGCGGTCGCTGTTGCAAGCGCTGCTTTCAAATTACCAGACGGTTGGGGACGGCCGTTTTGCTGAAACCGCCTTTGGTCTGTACACACCGCCGGACGTCGGCCCGAGGGTGCGGATTGTCGAGCATGTCGATGAGTTCGCTGATTACGGCAGCGGCAATCACGACACCTATGAAGGCATCTATCGGCAAACGACGCCGCAGACTTACGGTCCCGCCTCACAACTGAAGCTGAGGCCGGCCGATTTCAAGAAATGGGTCTGGGAGCTGGACTTCAAGCACGTGTACGAGACCTATCTTGAAAAGGTCTGGCCCGCTGACGAGGTGCTCGCTGCGTCCGGCCCGTACGCCTTGAGGACATCGGTCAAGGCAGCGTTTGTGATGACGGCCTGGTTGCAGTTCAAGGAGCGCTGCCTGTCGAAAAAAGGACTTGAGCTCGCGATGGAGGCGGCTGGCTTGCCGCCCGGTCAGGCATGGGAAACGCTGACCATCGAACAACTGCAAGCGGCGACGCGCACCCCTTTGTCCGTCAGGGCCGGCCGTTTGAAGCTATACCGTTACACCGCAACAGATATCTGGGCGTTCCGTGACACTGCCAGTCCCCGAGTGCTGTTGTACATCCCTGGCAACTCTTCCCCGCTGCACGAATTCACCGATGCCACTCAACTGCACCAATGGGTCGTCGCGCAGGGCAAGCTCAGCGAGACAAAACAGGCATTGGCCGCCCATTTTGCCGAAGATGATCGAGAGGACGGTACGTTTCATGCGGGGGTGCTGACGGCATTGGACGGCATGGCGCAGTACCCCGCGATGCATCGGCTGACCAACAATGCCGGTTTTTTCAATAACGACGGCTATTGGGACCCCGCCGATTACATTGGCTACGACAATCCGCCATCGGCGACCGATCCGTTTGCACAACTGGTGCTGACGATGAAGCAGGCCGCCCACGCCAGTATCGAAAGCATTCGTACCGATGCACAGGTCAATCGTGACAATTTAAGTGCGGTGGTCGAACCGGTGGTGCAATGGATCAACCGGTTCGGGCCATTGGCGTTGTTCGTCCCGGGAGGCGAAGGCATATTGGCGCTGGCCGGGCTTATTGACGCCGGTTACGGTCTTGATCAGGCAGTAAACGGTGAAACACCACGTGAACGGTCGGAGGGCGTGTCGCGCACCGTGTTCGGTTTGCTTAATGCGCTGCCGATCGGCGCACAGGCGGCGCTGAAGGATGAAGCGGCCGTCGAGTCAGTACGTCCGTCTTCGCAAATCGCCGTTGCCCCGACGCCCGAGCCACCGGTTTCCGTGCTGTCCTCCCGCGTGGAGCTGATCCGCGGAATCGGCCCGACTGTGGCGTCTTTCAGCGATGAAGTCCTGGCACAGATCGGCAAGGTCAGTGTGATTGACGATGACATGCTGCGACTGATGCAAACGGGGCGTCCACCAACGCCTTTACTGACGGATACGATCAGTCGCTTCAAGATCGATCAGGATCTGGGGGCAGCCGGCACGCCTGAGCAATTCAACAGGCGTTACGCCGCACTTCAACAGTCGGAACATGAGTGGGTGCGGCTGTTTCAGCAGCAATACCCGATGCTGCCCAAAGGTGCCATCGAACAAATGCTCGACCGCTATGGCGTGGATATCCAGCAAGCCCCCGATGTGACCGAGGTCAGGCAAGTGTTCACGCGTCTGGACAGCAAGGCGCGGCAGTACCAGCAGCATGTGCGGCTCAATCGCGCTTATGAAGGACTTTATCTGCGTTCGGTGGCGAGCCCGGACTCGGACATCCTGGCCTTGCACTCGCTGCAAAACCTGCCGGGCTGGCCGCGGAACCTGCGGATCGATGTCCTTGATCAATCCGTCGCGGGGCGAGTGCTGGACCGCATCGGCGCGCAGGATGCCACGGAGGTCCGGCGCTTGGTCAGAGTCGGACAGCACTATCTGCATCAGGCCTCGCCAACAGACTTTTATACGGCGCTTCTCGGTGTGTTGACGGACGACGACCGTTCAGCGCTGCTCCTGACGTCGCCTGGTTCAGTCGACGAACTACGACTCGCCATCAGCGACCAGGCGTTGCCCCGATCACAGGTGATACTCGGGCTGCGAAGAATGGACGGTGGGTTGCCGTTCGATGCCCACGGGCTCAGCGGCGGCGGTTTTCCGGGAACGCCCCAGGCCGAGGCGCTGACGCACCAGATGATGAGGCTGCAACTCAAAGAGGTCTATCCAGACTTCACCGATGCCCAGGCAGATGCGGTTCTTCAACGCGAAGGTGTAAACGCGCAGGCGCACATTGAGTGGTTGAAGCAACAGCTGCAGCAACTCGACATCGACCTGACCGCCTGGGTAGATCAGGTGGCGGATGACATTCATGACATGGCTATCGATTTCCTGGCCCCGAATGATCCCGAAGCAGCGGGATTGAGCGCTGCACAAATCGAGGCCTATAACGTTCAGTTGGTGCAGACCGAAATGCAACAGGAGCGAGCGATTCGAAATGAGTTGGCCGAGGAGCTGGTCTCCATCTGGCAACGACGCAGGGCGCCGCAGGATCCGTTACTGCCTGCTGATCAGATACGCGGCGTCAGGCTGGATCTCGACTTCGAGAATTATCACCGGTTACCCACGTTGAATGTCCGGTTCAATAATATTCTCGAGTTATCGATGCGCGGCTTTCACCTGACTGAAGAAGAAAGTCTGAACGGATTTCTCGAGTGTTTTCCAAATCTTGAAGTGCTGAACCTGGAAAATGTCGACCTGAGTCACTTCAACCATGGCGGCCTTGCGGAGTGTGCACTGCCTCCTTCGATCAACCAGATGGCGCGTCTCTCTTCGCTGAATCTGAGGTCGACGAATCTGACGTTCAATGAGCGCGCCGCCTCTCAATTGACCGGGTTGACACACTTGCAGACGCTGGACCTGAGCAACAACCCGCTGGGCGTCCCGCCTTTGGTGCTCGGAATGAACGACTTGCGCTGGCTGAACCTGAGCAACACCGGGATCACTGGTTGCCCAGTCGGAATCATGGAGCAGCCCTATCTGACGTCATTGGACCTGCGTAATAACCAGATAACCCGAGTGCCGCCAGCAGTACTGAACCAGGCTATCTCGAGGGACCGTGTGCTGCTGCAGGGCAATCCATTGACGGATGAGGACACCTTGTTGCGCATTGTCGATCATCGGCGGCGAACGGGTATCAACCTGTGGTTAAGTGATCCCGGGGTTAATTACGGGAATGTCATCGAGTGGTTGCGCGAAGGCGATGGGGAGTTGCAAGCGACGCGACGATTGATCTGGCAGAGGCTGGCAGCCAGGCCCCTTGGCGCCCGGTTCTTGAGGGTAATGGATGGACTGAGCCTGACGGCGGACTTCCGGGTCGATTATCTGCCGCTTCAGGCGAGGGTGTGGCGACTGCTCGGTGAAGCCGATGCTTCGCAAGCGCTTTGGGAAAGACTGGTCCAGGATATTGAATCGGCCGAGGTCGATCCTGAAAACCCGTTTGCGCTGTTCACGGCACTTGAGGATCGTGCCCGGTTTTATCGGAACTGGGAGGCCATGGGGCGACCGTTTCCGATAGGCACGCAGTAAGGGAAAAACCTTGAACCCCGCAAGGGGGTTCAAGGTGTGACGATCAACGGCGACGGAACAGCGGCAGCGGTTCGTCGGTGGCGGCCTGATAGGTCACCGAGAAGTCCTTGAGGCCTTCAAGGGCTTCGTAGGGGTCTTTATCGGCGCGAATGGCAAACGCATCGAAACCGCAGCGGTGCATGTAGAACAACTGGTCGCGCAGCACATCGCCGATTGCCCGCAGTTCGCCTTTGAAACCATAGCGGTCACGCAGCAGACGGGCGTTGGAGTAATTGCGACCATCGGTGAAGGCCGGGAAGTTCAGGGCGATGACCTGGAAGTTCGCCACGTCATCACCGATTTCTTCAGCTTCTTCATCGGCATCCAGCCATACACCCAGGCCGCCATCGCGGGCCATGAGCATGCGGCTGTGTTCGCGCCACATGTGCAACGGGACGATCAGGTCGTCGCAGTTGCTGATCTCGTCGATGTTGAAATCTTTCGGCAGCAAGTGCCAGGTTTCGTCGACGACTTCGTTGTTCTTAATTATTCGCTGCATAGACGCGCTCCTTGAAGAGGTCGATGCCGATACGCTGATAAGTGTCGATGAAGCGCTCGTCTTCGGTACGTTGTTCGATGTACACGTCGATCAGCTTCTCGATCACATCAGGCATGGCTTCCTGGGCGAAGGAAGGGCCGAGGATCTTGCCCAGGCTCGCATCGCGGCTGGCGCTGCCACCCAGGGACACCTGATAGAACTCTTCGCCTTTCTTGTCCACTCCGAGAATACCGATGTGGCCGACGTGGTGGTGACCACAGGCGTTCATGCAGCCGGAGATGTTCAGGTCCAGCTCGCCAATGTCGAACAGGTAGTCCAGGTCGTCGAAACGGCGCTGGATCGATTCGGCGATCGGGATCGACTTGGCGTTGGCCAGGGAACAGAAGTCGCCGCCAGGGCAGCAGATGATGTCAGTCAGCAAGCCGATGTTCGGCGTGGCGAAACCTTGCTCGCGCAACTCGCCCCACATGGCGAACAACTGGCTCTGCTCGACATCGGCCAGAATGATGTTCTGCTCGTGGGAGGTGCGCAGCTGACCAAAGCTGTAACGGTCGGCGAGGTCGGCAACGGCATCGAGCTGCTTGTCGGTGATGTCGCCCGGTGCAACGCCGGTCGGTTTCAGGGACAGCGTCACGGCGACGTAACCCGGCTTTTTGTGGGCCAGGGTGTTGCGGGCACGCCAGCGGGCGAAGCCCGGGTGTTGTTTGTCGAGGTCGGCCAGTTCGGCCGTCTGATTGTCCAGGGACTTGTAGTCCGGATCGACAAAGTGCTTGGCCACGCGATGCACTTCGGCCTCGGTCAGCGTGGTCTGGCCACCGCGAAGGTGTTCCATTTCCGCATCGACTTTCTGCGCGAACACTTCAGGCGTCAGGGCCTTGACCAGAATCTTGATCCGCGCCTTGTACTTGTTGTCGCGACGGCCGTAGCGGTTGTAGACCCGCAGAATGGCGTCGAGGTAGCTCAACAGGTCCTGCCACGGCAGGAATTCGTTGATGAACGCGCCCACCACCGGAGTACGGCCCAGGCCGCCACCGACCAGCACACGGAAGCCCAGTTCGCCCGCGGCGTTGTGCACCGGCTCGAGGCCGATGTCATGGACTTCGATGGCCGCACGGTCGGACGTCGAACCGTTGATGGCAATTTTGAATTTACGCGGCAGGTAAGCGAATTCCGGGTGGAACGTGGTCCACTGACGGACGATTTCGCACCATGGCCGCGGGTCGATCAACTCGTCGGCGGCGACACCGGCGAACTGGTCGGTGGTGACGTTGCGCAGGCAGTTGCCGCTGGTCTGGATCGCGTGCATCTGCACGGTCGCCAGCTCAGCCAGGATGTCCGGGATGTCTTCCACGGCCGGCCAGTTGAACTGCACGTTCTGCCGGGTACTGATGTGGGCGTAGCCCTTGTCATAGTCGCGGGCAATCTTGGCCATCATTCGCGTCTGGCGCGAAGTGAGTTGGCCGTAAGGCACCGCCACCCGCAGCATCGGGGCAAAGCGCTGGATATAAAGGCCATTTTGCAGGCGCAGGGGGCGGAATTCTTCTTCGCTCAGCTCGCCTGCCAGATAGCGTCGGGTCTGATCACGGAACTGCTTGACGCGGTCCTCGATGATCCGCTGATCGTACTCGTCGTATACGTACATATAAGTCCTGTTCTCAGGCTTGGGCCGGTCGGATACAGCTGCGTTTTCGCAAGCTTTCATCCGATTCTGCCTCGGCAATTCTGCGCGCACGGCCGCGCACTCCCAACGGAGCCGACGCAAGATACCAGTTTGCAGTTATGCGCAAAAGTGATGTTTGAGTATATGCAAAGAACCAAAACGACTAATGAAAGTCGTTGTGATAAAACCCTCATTTGTCGTGCGGGCAATCATCGTCTTAACTGTGCTCGAGTCTTTATGCAATCACCGATAAAACCGACAAGAGGCGATGCAATGAGCAACCCAACCAAAGCAAGGAAAAGCGATAGCACGGTCGATGCCTGGGCGATTCTGTTCCTGATCATCCTGGTCGTGGGTACGGCGGTATTCTGGGTCAGCCATCAATAAACGACCCCGTCCGGGCCCGGCGCCGACGATTGTCGGACAAAAAGCCGGAATATGCGCCGTTTCCAGGGACTTCGCTGGCTATAATGCGCGGCGGATTTTCGGGGGCTCGGACGATCAATGTTGAAGTTCTTCTATGGTGTAGTGCTGGCGCTTGGCGTGGTCCTGGGGCCGTGTGCCCAGGCGGCGTCCGTATTGTTCCTCAATCCCGGGACCAGCCAAGAGACGTTCTGGGTCAGTTACTCGCAGTTCATGCAGACCGCGGCCAAGAACCTGGGCATGGATTTGCAAATCCAGTATGCCGAGCGAAACGCCGAGACCACACTCAAACAGGCCCGCGAAGCGCTGCAAGGGCCGAGTCGGCCGGACTATCTGGTGTTCTCCAACGAACTGTATGTCGCCCCCGAAATCCTGCGCCTGGCTCAAGGCAGCGGTGTGAAGCTGTTTTTGGTCAACAACGGCCTGACCGCCGACCAGATGCGTCTGCTCGGCGCCCAGCCGGACAAGTATCCCGACTGGCTGGGTAGCCTGGTGCCCAACAATGAGGAGGGCGGCTACCTGATGCTCAAGGAACTGATTCGCCTGCATGGCCCGGTAGCACCCGGTGAGGTCATTGAACTGGTGGCCTTTTCCGGCCTGAAAATCACGCCGGCCGCGCAAGAGCGTGAGCAGGGCATGATGCGGGCATTGGCCGAACACCCCGAAGTGCGGTTGCGCCAGTTGGTGTACGGCGGCTGGACCCGCGAGCGCGCCTATGAACAGGCCAGGTTATTGTTCAAGCGTTACCCGCAAACATCGCTGGTCTGGTCGGCCAACGATGAAATGGCGTTCGGTGCCATGCAGGCATACGCCGAAACGGGAGGCCAGCCGGGCAAGGGTGTGCTGTTCAGTGCCATCAACAATTCACCGGCCGCGTTGCAGGCGCTGTTGGAAGGGCGGCTAAGCGTGTTGTTGGGCGGGCACTTCACTCTGGGCGGCTGGGCTCTTGTGCAGTTGCATGACTACGATCAGGGGGTGGATGTCAGCCAGTACGGCGGGCGCGACCGACAGATCCCCTTATTGCAGTTGATCGACCACGCGCAAGCCCGGCGACTGCTGGGCTTGAGCGCCACTCAGGATTACGACGTGGATTTTCAAAAGCTCTCGGCCAAGGGGCGGCCGACGTCGTACCGCTACCCGTTCAGCCTGCAAACCCTGATGCATTGAGCCGGCTCAGATTCCGGCCAGGTGCAACACCAGTTTGACGATGCCGAACAGCGTCAGGGCGAACACCACCGTGAACAGAATCCCCAGAATCACAAAATGACTGGGCTTGCCATGGGTGAAGTCCCGGGCCCGGTTTTTCCCGCTCTGCACCCCGAACGCCGCCGCCATGACGCTGTGCAGCATCTGCCAGAAGGTCGGCGGCTTGTTGTGATTATTGTTGTCGACTGGATCGTCCATAAATCCCCCGTCACGAATGTGTATGAGGCAAGCATAGACAACAGACTCGAACTCTGTGGGAGCCGTTGTGGCGAGGGAGCTTGCTCCCGTTGGGTCGCGAAGCGGCCCCAAAAAATGGGACTGCTACGCAGTCCAACGGGCCACGGCGAAATACTGCGCCTGTGGGTGAGCGAAGTACCAGCCGCTGACCGCCGCCGCCGGGAACATCGCGTAGTGCTCGGTGAGGAATACGCCGCTGCGGCCGGCCTTGAGCTCTTCCGCTTCCGGGTCCAGCAGCTTGAACAGCGTGGCTTTCTCGGTGTGATCCGGGCACGCCGGGTAGCCCGGAGCAGGGCGGATGCCGGTGTATTGCTCTTTGATCAGCGCCTCGTTGTCCAGCGTCTCGTCCTTGGCGTAGCCCCAGTAGTCTTTACGCACTTGCTGGTGCAGCCACTCGGCGCACGCCTCGGCCAGACGGTCGGCCAACGCCTTGACCATGATCGAGTTGTAGTCGTCGCCCGCTTCCTGATAGGCCTTGGCCACTTCTTCGGCGCCAATCCCGGCGGTGGTGATGAAACCACCCACGTAGTCGGTCACGCCGCTGTCCTTCGGCGCGACGAAGTCGGCCAGGGAGAAGTTCGGCTTACCGTCGGTCTTGATGATCTGCTGGCGCAAGTGATGCAGCTTGGCCAATGGCTTGCCGTCGTCGCCATAGACTTCGATGTCATCGTCGCGCACCTGGTTGGCCGGCCAGAAACCGAACACCGCACGGGCGCTGATCAGCTTCTCGTCGATCAACTTGGCAAGCATTTCCTGGGCATCGGCGTACAGCGCGGTGGCGGCTTCACCGACCACTTCATCCTGCAGGATGCGCGGGAACTTGCCGGCCAGGTCCCAGGAGATGAAGAACGGTGTCCAGTCGATGTATTCGGCCAAAACCTTCAGGTCGATGTTGTCCAGTACCTTGGCGCCGGTGAACGTCGGTTTGACCGGCTCATAATTGGCCCAGTCGAACTGCGGTTTCTTGGCGATGGCTGCCGGGTAGCTCAGGCGCTCGGTGCGGGCGCTGCGGTTGGCGGTGCGCTCGCGAACGTCGATGTATTCCAGGCGGGTCTTCTCGACGAAACCGGCTTTCAGTTCCTTGGACAGCAACTGCGTCGCCACGCCCACGGCGCGGGAGGCGTCGGTGACGTAGATCACCGCGTCGTTGCTGTACTTGGGCTCGATCTTCACCGCCGTGTGCGCCTTGGAGGTGGTCGCGCCACCGATCATCAGCGGCAGATAGAAGTCCTGACGCTGCATTTCGCGGGCCACGTGAACCATTTCGTCCAGCGAAGGCGTGATCAGGCCGGACAGACCGATGATGTCGCATTTCTCGTCTTTGGCGACCTGCAGGATCTTCTCCGCCGGCACCATCACGCCGAGGTCAACGATGTCGTAGCCGTTACAGCCCAGCACCACGCCGACAATGTTCTTGCCGATGTCGTGCACGTCGCCCTTGACCGTGGCCATGAGGATCTTGCCCTTGGCTTCCGGCTTGTCGCCTTTTTCCAGTTCGATGAACGGGATCAGGTGGGCCACGGCCTGCTTCATCACGCGGGCGGACTTCACCACTTGCGGCAGGAACATTTTGCCGGCGCCGAACAGGTCGCCGACGATGTTCATGCCGGCCATCAACGGGCCTTCGATGACTTCGATCGGGCGCGCGAACGACAACCGCGATTCTTCAGTATCTTCAACAATGTGCGTGGTGATGCCCTTGACCAGCGCATGCTCCAGACGCTTGTTGACGTCCCAGTTGCGCCACTCTTCGGTCTCGGCTTCCTTGACGCTGCCGTCGCCCTTGTACTTGTCGGCGATGGCGAGGAGGGCGTCGGTGCCTTCCGGAGTACGGTTGAGGATCACGTCTTCAACGGCGTCGCGCAGCTCCACCGGGATCTGGTCGTAGATCTCCAGTTGGCCGGCGTTGACGATGCCCATGGTCAGGCCGTTGCGGATTGCATACAGCAGGAACACCGAGTGAATCGCCTCGCGCACCGGGTTGTTGCCACGGAACGAGAACGACACGTTGGACACGCCGCCGGAGCTCAGGGCGTACGGCAGTTCGTCGCGGATGTAGGCACAGGCGTTGATGAAGTCCACAGCGTAGTTGTTGTGTTCTTCGATACCGGTGGCCACGGCGAAGATGTTCGGGTCGAAGATGATGTCTTCCGGCGGGAAGCCGACTTCGTTGACCAGAATGTCGTAGGAACGTTTGCAGATTTCTTTCTTGCGCGCTTCGGTGTCGGCCTGGCCGGCTTCATCGAAGGCCATCACCACCACCGCGGCGCCGTAGCGTTTGCACAGTTTGGCGTGATGAATGAACTGCTCGACACCTTCCTTCATGCTGATGGAGTTGACGATGCCCTTGCCCTGGATGCACTTGAGGCCGGCTTCGATCACTTCCCACTTGGAGGAGTCGATCATGATCGGGACGCGGGAGATGTCCGGTTCGCCGGCAATCAGATTGAGGAAGGTCACCATGGCCTTCTTCGAATCGAGCATCCCTTCGTCCATGTTGATGTCGATCACCTGGGCGCCGGCTTCGACCTGCTGCAGGGCGACTTCCAGGGCCTCGGTGTAGTTGTCTTCACGGATCAGGCGGGCGAACTTGGCGGAACCGGTGATGTTGGTCCGCTCGCCGACGTTGACGAACAGTGAACTGCGATCGATGGTGAACGGTTCCAGGCCCGACAGGCGGCAGGCCTTGGGGATGTCCGGAATTTCACGCGGGGCGTAACCGGCGACCGCTTTGGCGATGGCTTCGATGTGGCCCGGTGTGGTGCCGCAGCAACCGCCGACGATGTTGAGGAAGCCACTTTGGGCGAACTCTTCAATGACCTTGGCGGTTTGCGCCGGCAGTTCGTCGTACTCGCCGAATTCGTTCGGCAGGCCGGCGTTCGGGTGCGCCGACACGTGGGTGCTGGCCTTGTTCGACAGCTCTTCCAGGTATGGGCGCAATTCACGGGCGCCGAGGGCGCAGTTCAGGCCGACGGAAATCGGCTTGGCGTGGGCCACGGAGTTCCAGAACGCTTCGGTGGTCTGGCCGGAGAGGGTGCGGCCAGAGGCATCGGTGATGGTGCCGGAAATCATGATCGGCAGCTCGACGCCCAGCTCTTCGTAAACCCCTTGCACGGCGAAGATCGCCGCTTTGGCGTTGAGGGTGTCGAAAATGGTTTCGATCAGGATCAGGTCGGCGCCGCCTTCGATCAGGCCTTTGGTGGCCTCGGTGTAGTTCTCCACCAGTTCATCGAAGGTCACGTTGCGGTAGCCGGGGTTGTTCACGTCGGGCGACAGCGAGCAGGTACGACTTGTAGGGCCGAGCACCCCGGCGACGAAACGCGGCTTGTCCGGGGTTTCCAGGGTCTTGGCGTCCGCCACCTTGCGCGCCAGGCGTGCGCCTTCTACGTTGAGTTCGTACGCCAGGCCTTGCATGCCGTAGTCGGCCTGGGACACCTGGGTGGCGTTGAAGGTGTTGGTTTCCAGAATGTCGGCGCCGGCATCCAGGTAGGCTTTTTCAATAGAGCCGATCACATCCGGGCGGGTCAGCACCAACAGGTCGTTGTTACCTTTGACATCGCTCGGCCAGTCGGCGAAGCGTTTGCCACGGTAATCCTGTTCCTCGAGCTTGTAGCTCTGGATCATTGTCCCCATGCCGCCGTCGAGAATCAGGATGCGCTCTTTGAGGGCGTGCTTGAGAGCTTGAAGGCGAACGCTGCGATCGGACATTTGGACTACTCGGTAAGGCCATGACGAAGGGCCGGGATAATAACAAACCTGTGTGCTTTTGGAGCATATGCCGGTTTTGCATGAATATCGTTCATGTTGGTGCGCGGGTCGGACCGGTAGAATCGCGGCGTTTTCTCATGATCAGGACCAGGGATATGTCGTATCGCGTCGTCACCAGCCTATTGATGCTGTTTTTAAGCGGGGGCGCCGCTGCGCAAGGTCCGGACATTTCCTACGTTCGCGACATTCAACCGATCTTCACCGAAAAGTGCGTGGCCTGCCATGCCTGCTACGACTCCGCCTGTCAGCTCAACCTGGGCAGTGGCGAAGGGGCGTCCCGAGGTGCGACGAAGGCGCCGGTCTATGACGGCGAACGGAGCAAGGCCGCCGCGCCGACCCGGTTGTTTTATGACGCCTTCGGCAAGCGTGCCTGGCAGCAAAAGGGCTTCTATTCAGTGCTCGACGCCCAAGGCAGCCAGGCGGCACTGATGGCGCGGATGCTTGAACTAGGCCATAGAACGCCGTTACAACCCAACGCCAAATTGCCGGAAGAGATCGTCCTGGGCCTGAACCGGGAAACGCTGTGCGCCATGCCGGCGGAGTTCGACGGTTACGCCAGCTCTCATCCGAAGGAGGGCATGCCGCTAGCGGTCACCGGTCTGACCGATCAGCAATACCAGACGCTGCAGCGCTGGCTGGCTTCCGGCGCGCCGATCGATCAGCAGGGCCTGGTGCCCAGCGCCAGGGAAGCCTTGGAAGTGGTGCAGTGGGAAAACCTGCTGAATGCGCCGGGCGCCCGGGAGAGCCTGGTCGGGCGCTGGCTGTTCGAGCACTGGTTCTTGGCCCATATCTATTTCAAGGACGGCGAGCCGGGGCATTTCTTTCAGTGGGTACGTTCGCGCACGCCGACGGGGCAGCCCATCGACCTGATCAACACCCGCCGTCCGAATGATGATCCGGGCACTCAGGTCTATTACCGTCTGTGGCCGGTGCAAGGCGTGATCGTGCACAAGACCCACATCACCTACCCGCTGAGCGCGGCGAAGATGGCGCGGATCAAGAGCCTGTTTTACAACGGTAACTGGCAGGTCAACGCGTTACCGGGCTACGGGCCGGAGCGGCGGGCCAATCCGTTTGCCACGTTCGAAGCGATCCCGGCCCAGGCGCGTTACCAGTTCATGCTCGATAACGCCGAATACTTCGTGCGTACCTTTATTCGCGGCCCGGTCTGCCGGGGCCAGATCGCCACCGACGTGATTCGCGACAACTTCTGGGCACTGTTCCAGGCCCCGGAACATGACCTTTACATCACCGACCCGAAATATCGTGGCAAGGCTACGCCGTTGCTGGCGATGCCGGGGCAGAACGATGACGTCGGCAGTGTCCTGAGCCTGTGGCACGACTACCGCAACAAACGCAACGAATATGAGGCCCTGCGCCGGGACAGCTATGCCGACTTGCCAGCGCCGAGCTGGTCGACCCTGTGGGCCGGTAATGACAATGCGTTGCTGAGTATCTTCCGGCATTTCGACAGCGCCTCGGTGACCAAGGGCTTGATCGGCGATGTGCCGCAGACGATGTGGCTGTTCGATTACCCGTTGCTGGAACGCACGTATTACCAGTTGGCGGTCAACTTCGATGTGTTCGGTAACGTGTCCCATCAGGCCCAGACCCGGCTGTACTTCGACCTGATCCGCAACGGCGCCGAGCAGAACTTCCTGCGCCTGATGCCGGCCAGCTCACGGGACGGCTATCTCGACGATTGGTACCAGAACAGCGGCAAGTTCAAGATGTGGCTGGATTACGAGGACATCGACAACGACAAGCCGACGGCGCTGACGCTGGACGAAAACGACCCGAAACGCGATTTCGCCTTGCAGCTGCTGTCCCGTTACGGCGAACTTAATGCCAGGCCCGATCCGATCAACCGCTGCGACGGCGCTTACTGCTCGCGGCCGAACATCGATCCGGCGTTGCAGAACGCCGAGCAAGCCTTGAGCCGCCTGACGTCGCGCCCGGCCGCCGGTTTGAAAGTCATCGATCAGTTGCCGGAGGCCACGATGTTGCGCATCGAGACCCCAAGCGGCAAGCGCGAGGTCTACAGCCTGCTGCGTAACCGCGCCCACAGCAACGTGGCGTTCCTGCTCGGGGAGTCGCTGCGTTATCAGCCGGGGCTCGACACGTTGACGATCTATCCGGGTGTTCTGAGCAGCTACCCGAACTTCATGTTCAACATTCCGGCCGGGCAGGTGCCGGCGTTTGTCGACGATATGGAAAATGCCAAAGACGCCGCGAGTTTCGAAAAAATCGTCGAACGCTGGGGCATTCGTCGCAGTCATCCGCAATTCTGGCAGTATTTCCATGATCTGAGCCGGTACATCCACGACACCGACCCAGTGGAAGAGGGCGTGCTGGACATGAATCGCTACGAGAATCTCTGAAATGCCTGCAACCCGGTGTGGGAGCCACAGTTCCCGACAAAAATACTAGGACTTTGTGCGGCGCGTCGATTGGCGTAAACTGCGTCCAAGCCTGCGAGGAGTTTCCATGACCGCTATTACCATTACCGACGCCGCCCATGATTACCTGGCCGATCTGCTCTCCAAGCAGAACACCCCGGGTATCGGCATCCGCGTCTTTATCACCCAGCCTGGCACCCAGTACGCCGAAACCTGCATTGCCTACTGCAAGCCGGGCGAAGAAAAACCTGAAGATACAGCGCTGGGGCTCAAAAGCTTCACCGCCTATATCGACTCGTTCAGCGAAGCGTTTCTGGACGATGCGGTAGTCGACTACGCCACCGACCGCATGGGCGGCCAACTGACCATCAAGGCGCCAAACGCCAAAGTCCCGATGGTCAACGCCGACAGCCCGGTCAACGAGCGCATCAACTACTACCTGCAAACCGAGATCAACCCGGGGCTGGCCAGCCACGGCGGTCAGGTCAGCCTGATCGATGTGGTCGAAGACGGCATCGCCGTGCTGAAGTTCGGCGGCGGTTGCCAGGGCTGCGGCCAGGCAGACGTCACCCTGAAGGAAGGCATCGAGCGCACCTTGCTCGAGCGCATTCCCGAGCTCAAGGGTGTACGTGACGTGACTGACCATACGCAGAAAGAAAACGCCTACTACTAAGGTGTTCGCTGCGACATAAAAAAACGGTGCCCGTGAGCACCGTTTTTTTATGGATGATCGATAACCTGTGGCGAGGGAGCTTGCTCCCGCTCGACTGCGAAGCAGTCGCAATCCAGCCGATGCATTTTCCCGTGATGAATGCGTTGGCTGATTTTGGGGCGCCAGCCCGGTCCAGCGGGAGCAAGCTCCCTCGCCACAAGTGCTTCAGGGTCTGTATAGGTGCGCATGCCCCGCGCGATACAGCGACGATTCACTGAAGTGATCGCTGCCCAGCACTCGACCCACCAGAATCAGCGCCGTTCGGCGAAAGCCCTTGGCTTGTACCTTCTGCGCAATGTCTTCAAGCGTTCCCACCACCCAATCCTGATCCGGCCAGGTCGCCCGGTGAATTACCGCGATCGGGCAGTCGGCGCCGTAGTGCGGCAGCAATTCGGCAAGGATCTTCTCTAGATGATTGACCCCCAGGTGGATCGCCATGGTCGCCCCGTGTTGCGCCAGGCTGCCCAGTTCTTCGCCAGCGGGCATGGCGGTCTTGTCGGCGTAACGGGTCAGAATCACGCTCTGTGACACGTCCGGCAGGGTCAGTTCGGCCCCCAAAAGGGCCGCGCAGGCGGCGGTGGCGGTGACGCCTGGAATGATTTCGAAAGGGATGTCGAGTTCACGCAAGTAGCGAATCTGCTCGCCGATCGCGCCGTACAGACTCGGGTCGCCGGAGTGCACCCGGGCCACGTCCTGGCCCTTGGCATGGGCGGTCTTGATCAGCTCGACGATCTGTTCCAGGTGCAGTTCGGCGCTGTTGACCACCTGTTCGGCCCGGTGGCCTTCCAGCACGGCGGCGGGGACCAGGGAGCCGGCATAGATGATGACCGGGCAGCTACGAATCAGCCGCTGGCCTTTGACGGTGATCAGTTCCGGGTCGCCGGGGCCGGCGCCAATGAAGTAGACGGTCATCGTCGTTTCCTGTCAGAAATAGGGCCTGGGCATGCTTCAGATGAAGAATGCTCATGATCGAAGGCGGGGATTATCGGGGATTTTACGCGGCGCTGGCCAATGCCAAGGTGGCCTGGGCGTATTTTTGTCGTGGAATCAGCAACTTTGCCGGTGCCTGGGCCAATTGTTCGGCCAGGGCCAACGCAGCGCTTTCCGCCACGCCGTAGCAACCGGTGCGTTCAAACGCGATGTCCGAGTGGTGGCTCAGTTGTGCTTGATAGGTCGCCAATTGTTCGCTGCTGAAGTACATCAGCGGCAATGCCAGCTGTTCGGCCAGTTCGATCAGGCCAGGTTCATCGCGCTTGAGGTCGATGCTGGCCAGGGCCTTGATCTCACGAAGCTCGATTTGATGGGCCTGTAACGCCTGATCGAGCAGCGCCCGCAGCGTGCTGACGGGGCAGCCGCGCTGGCAGCCCAGGCCGACCACCAGGGTCGGCACTGTGCCGTTTTCAGTCATGCGCTGTAATGGCCATCGCTTTTGCGGCGGAACAACCAGGCGCTGATCAGGCCCAGGGCCAGCCAGAACGCCACGTTGGTCAACTGCGAAGCGATTTTGAATTGCGCTTCCAGGGCTTCCGGCGCCAGCATCGAATGGACTTCCGGTTGTGGTGCGCCAATCACATGCGGCACGGCCAGGATCGCCACGCCGAGCGCTTTCATCAGCCAGTGACGGCTGAACACGATCAACGCGATGCCGACGGCCGTGGACGCGGCAGTGCCGATCCACCAGATTTGCCGTTGCGCCAGATCAGCCGCGGCAGTGCCCGGCAGCTCAGGCGGCAGGCCGAGAGTCGGAGCCAGCACGAACGTCGCATAACCGGCCAGGCCCCAGAGCAGGCCCTGAGAGGTTTTGGTCGGTGCGCGCAGGGTGTAAAGACCGGCGAGCATCAGGGCGAAACCGACGGCTACCACCAGGTTGCCGCCGGTAGTGGACAGCACGCGCTGCCAGCCGTCTTCCGGTTCCCAGGCTTCGGCATCGTGGGTATGAGCGACTGCGCCCGCGGCGTGCTCGTGGATTTCAACAGCAGCCGGCTCGGATTTTTCGTAGGTCTCGGCCTGCAAAATCAGCGGGGAGACCCAGAAGCTTTGCAGCAGGGTCAATAGCAGGGCGGCCAGCAGCCCGGTGAAACCTGCGGTTTGCGCAATACGCTTGATCATCTCAGCAGGTCTCAATGGCACGGAAAGGCGGAGCTGTGACGGGTATCGTGCGCGGCGTTGTGCACCGCTTCGATGTGCGAGAAACCGGCGAAATACACAAGGCTGGCGCCAAGGATCGACGCACACACGGCGGCGGTCAGGCGTTGAGTCAGGGTCGTGGTGGTGCTGGCGATGCTCTTGTCGGTGTTGCTGGCGGTGCTGCTGATGATCGTCATGGCGCTTCCCTCTGGTCTGTCAGCGGGTGAATAGAGCGCATGAAAATCTCCGCACGCCAAGGGCTCGCAGAGATTTCGAACAGCGCCCGCCCACCGCGGGTTTGTTATTCAGTGAACGTAAAAGTCACTTTGTGTTGCGGGCCGGTCTCCGGGCTCGCGAGGGGCTGGGCTTGCGCCTGGACCTGCAAGCATCACCTTCCCATGCCATATGACCGGCACAGTGGATCTGACGCTTCACTCGCTTACCGTTGCGGGGGCAGCACCGGACTGACATGGCTTTAGAGTAAAGCACATGATTCACCGGTTTCCCGTTTCACCCTGTGAAGGGCACCCGTAACAAGGCGTGTAGGAGAGCATGGGCGAGGGCGGGGAGTCAATTGGCAGGGGTTCTCACTAACACCCAATATCTGTGGCGAGGGGGCTTGCTCCCGCTCGAGCGCATAGCGGTCTCATCGGATTCATGCGGTCTGTCTGTAAGATTTGCAGTGCATGGTTTCACGACTGCTTCGCAGCCGAACGGGAGCAAGCTCCCTCGCCACAGGCAAGCCCCCTCGCCACAGGTGATCGCATTCGCCGACAAGACATTGACCCGCCCCCACACGATGCGTAGCCTTGCGCTTTCGAGGTTCTTCGGCGTCTGTCGAAGCTAAGAAGGGAACGCGGTCGATGCCGCGGCTGCCCCCGCAACTGTGAACGGTGATGTTCGCTGCCACGCCACTGCAAACCCTGTGCAACGGGTTCGCGGGAAGGCGCAGCGAATGCCGGGCCAACGCCCGGCGCACCGTCAGCCAGGAGACCTGCCTCGACACAGATTCTCACTTTCAACCGGGCGGGGTGATCCGGTGGCGAACTCTTCAGGCACGCGCGCCCGCGTTGCCGGTTGTCGTCCCGTATGCCCGCCACCTTGCCAAAGGGCATCCGATGAAAACACTGGCCAAACTCCCCGTCACCATCGTTACCGGCTTCCTCGGTTCGGGCAAAACCACCTTGCTGCGGCACATGCTCGACAACGCCCAGGGCCGTCGCATCGCGGTGATCGTCAACGAGTTCGGCGAGCTGGGCATCGACGGCGAGATCCTCAAGCAGTGCTCAATCGGCTGCACCGAAGAAGAGGCCAGCGGCCGCGTCTACGAGTTGGCCAACGGCTGCCTGTGCTGCACCGTTCAGGAAGAATTCTTCCCGGTGATGCGCGAGTTGGTTGCTCGCCGCGGCGACCTCGACCACATCCTCATCGAAACCTCGGGCCTGGCCCTGCCAAAGCCTTTGGTTCAAGCCTTCCAGTGGCCGGAAATCCGCAGCGCCTGCACCGTTGACGCGGTGATCACCGTGGTCGACAGCCCGGCCGTCGCTGCCGGCACTTTCGCTGCATTCCCGGATCAAGTGGACGCCCAGCGCAAACTCGACCCGAACCTGGACCACGAATCGCCGCTGCACGAACTGTTCGCCGACCAACTGGCCAGCGCCGACCTGGTGATTCTCAACAAGGCCGACCTGATCAGCGCCGCAGACCTGGCCCGCGTGCGCCTGGAAGTCGCCGAAGAGCTGCCACCGGCGGTGAAAGTCATCGAAGCCAGCAGCGGTCGCTTGCCACTGGACGTGCTGATCGGCCTCGGTGCCGGTTCCGAAGAACACATCGACAGCCGTCACAGCCATCACGATCATCACCATGAAGGTGAAGACGACCACGATCACGACCATGACGCGTTCGACTCGATCTCGATCGAGCTGCCACAAGCCGACGAAAGCCTGCTGATGGACGCGCTGACGCAACTGGTGGTGCAGCACGGTATTCTGCGGGTCAAGGGTTTCGCGGCGGTGCCGAACAAGCCGATGCGCCTGCTGATTCAGGGCGTGGGCACGCGTTTCGACAAGCACTTTGACCGTCAGTGGGGCGCCGAGGAAGCGCGCACCACCCGTCTGGTGTTGATCGGTCAGGCGCTGGACGCCGTTCAACTCGAAGCGCAATTGCGCGCTGCGCTCAGCGTTTAACCCATGCACCTGCTCAGGACCCAGCCCGGCGGTTTCGTGTCGGATGACAACATTGCCGACCTTGGACAAACCCCCGCCGAGCTGGTGATCCTGTGCAGCGGCGATTCCAGTCTGGCGTTGCTCGCCGAGGCGGCGCAGCAGCTGCCCGACGATTACCCGAGCCTGCGCCTGGCCAACCCGATGCAGGTGCAGAATCACGCCTCGGTCGATCTTTATGTCGACGAAGTGCTGCGCCACGCCAAGGTGATTCTGATCTCGCTGCACGGCGGCATCGCCTATTGGCGTTACGGCATCGAGCGTCTGGTGGAATTGTCCCAGCGCGGTGTGCAGTTGATTCTGGTGCCGGGTGACGATCGCCCGGACCCGGAACTCAGCGATCTGAGCACCGTGGCCCCCGAAGACCGCGACCGGCTCTGGCACTTCCTGCGTCAGGGCGGCATGGCCAATGCGCTCGACCTGTTTCGCTGCCTTGCCAGTCGTTGGCTGGGTCGTGATTATCCATGGTCCGAGCCGCAAACCCTGCCACGCACCGCGATCTACCACCCGCAAAAAAGCCCCGCGCACCTTCAGGATTGGCAAGCCGATTGGCAAGCCGATCAGCCGGTGGCGGCGGTGCTGTTTTACCGCTCGCACTTGCAGGCGGCGAACACCGGTTTCATCGATATTTTCTGCCAGCGTTTGCAGGCGGCAGGGCTCAACCCGTTGCCGATTGCGCTGGCCAGTCTGAAAGAGCCCGGCTGCCTGGCGGTGGTCGAGGACTGGCTGGATGAAGTTGAGGCGGGGGTGATTCTGAACACCACCGGTTTCGCCCAGTCCAGCCCTGAAGCGCCGCACCTGCGGCCGTTTCGTCGCAACATCCCGGTGATCCAGGCGATCTGCGCCCAGGACAACGAGCCCGGCTGGCTTGCCAGCGAGCAAGGCCTCGGTCCCCGTGACTTGGCGATGCACATCGCGCTGCCGGAGCTGGACGGGCGAATCATCAGTCGGCCGATCAGCTTCAAGGATCTGGCGTGGCGCAGCGAGCGCAGTCAGTCCGATGTGGTTTGCTATCGACCACAACCGGAACGCATGGATTTTGTCGCTGAACTGGCGCGGCGCTGGATCGATCTGGCGCGGCTGCCCAACAGCGAAAAACGCATCGCCCTGATCCTCGCCAACTACCCGACTCGCGATGGACGCATCGGTAATGGCGTCGGTCTCGACACCCCGGCCGCGGCGCTGAACATCCTGCGTGCCCTGTACGCCGAAGGTTATCCGTTGCCGGCCGAGTTGCCGGACAGCGGCACCGCGCTGATCCAGCAACTGCTTGGTGGTGTCAGCAATGATCTGGACACTATCGATCAACGTCCGTGCCAGCAAAGCCTGGCGCTGGATGATTACTTTTTGATGTTCAACGCACTGCCCGAAGCCAATCGCGAGGCGGTGCTGCAACGTTGGGGCACGCCCGAAAGCGATCCGATGTTCCGTGGCGGGCGAATGATGATTGCCGGGTTGCGCTTCGGCCTGACCTTCGTCGGCATTCAACCGGCGCGGGGTTATCAGGTTGACCCGAGCGCGGTCTATCACGACCCGGACCTGGTGCCGCCCCACGGTTATCTGGCGTTCTACTTCTGGTTGCGCAACACCTACGGCGCCCACGGCGTGATCCATGTCGGCAAGCACGGTAACCTCGAATGGCTGCCGGGCAAGGGCGTCGGGTTATCTGAAAACTGCTGGCCCGACGCGCTGCTCGGACCGCTGCCGAACATCTATCCGTTCATCGTCAACGACCCGGGCGAGGGTGCCCAAGCCAAGCGCCGCACGCAAGCGGTGATCATCGATCACCTGATGCCACCGCTGACCCGCGCCGAAACCTACGGCCCGCTGCGCAACCTTGAGTTGTTGGCTGACGAATATTACGAAGCGCAGTTGCTCGATCCGCGCCGCGCCCGGGAACTGCAACGCGACATTCTGCAACTGGTGCGCGACACGCACATTGATCGCGAACTGCAGCTGGACGAGAAGCTCGACAGCGATGCCGACGCGGCGATCTGGTTGCCGCGCCTGGACACTTACCTGTGTGACTTGAAGGAATCGCAGATCCGCGATGGCCTGCACGTGTTTGGCGAGTCGCCGACCGGGCGATTGCGCATCGACACTTTATTGGCCTTGCTGCGCATTCCTCGCGGTGACGGTCGTGGCGCGCAATCGAGCGTGCTGCGGGCGCTGGCCAAGGCGTTCGAATTGGGCTTCGATCCACTGGATTGCGTGTTGGCTGATCCTTGGAACGGTCCTCGGCCGGATGCCTTGCAGGCGGTCAGTGATGAGCTGTGGCGCACGGCGGGGGATACCCGTGAGCGTCTGGAACTGTTCGCCGCGCAGTTGATCGAGCAAGCCTTGAGCGCTGAAATTGCTCCGTTGAACCAGCCAGGCTGGTCCGACGTGAGCGCGATCATCGACAGTTTGCGCGAGGTCGTCGCCCCGCGCCTGGACGCCTGCGGCCCGGCGGAAATGCGCGGCCTGCTGGACGCCCTCAGCGGGCGATTCGTCCCGGCCGGGCCGAGTGGTGCGCCCAGCCGTGGACGGCTGGACGTGTTGCCCACCGGGCGCAATTTCTATTCGGTGGACGTGCGCAACCTGCCGACCACCACGGCGTGGCGCATCGGTTTTCAATCCGCGAACCTGATTCTTGAACGGCACTTGCAGGATCATGGCGATCACTTGCGCCAGCTCGGCCTGTCGGTCTGGGGCACCGCGACCATGCGCACCGGCGGCGATGACATTGCCCAGGCCATGGCCTTGATGGGTGTGCGGCCGGTGTGGGCGACGGGCAGTCAGCGGGTCGACGACTTCGAGATTCTGCCGTTGAGCCTGCTGGACCGGCCGCGGGTGGACGTGACCTTGCGCGTCTCCGGATTCTTCCGCGATGCTTTTGCCAACCTGATCCGGCTGTTCGACGCCGCCGTGCAAGCGGTCGCCGCGCTGGATGAACCGGACGATCTCAACCCGTTGGCAGCCAAGGTTCGTGCCGAGCGCGAAGCGCTGCTGACGTCCGGTCTGGATGAAGAAGCGGCCAGGCGACAGGCCGGCTGGCGGATCTTCGGGGCCAAACCGGGTGCTTACGGTGCCGGCGTGCAAGGTGCCATCGACGGTCGTTTGTGGCAGAGCCGCGAAGACCTGGCCGAGGTTTACCTGAACTGGGGCGGCTACGCTTACGGCGGCTCCGATGAAGGCACCGCCGCACGCGAGCAGTTCGCCCAGCGTCTGAGCCAGGTGCAGGCCGTGCTGCAAAATCAGGACAACCGCGAGCACGACTTGCTCGATTCCAACGACTATTACCAGTTCCAGGGCGGCATGCTGGCGGCCGTCGAAAGCCTCGGCGGCGCAGCGGCGGCGAGTTATCACGGCGACCACAGTCAGCCGGACTTGCCGAAGATCCGCACATTGAAGGAAGAGCTGAACCGGGTGATCCGTTCCCGGGCGGCCAATCCGAAATGGATCGACGGGATCAAGCGTCATGGCTATAAAGGCGCGTTCGAACTGGCGGCGACGGTCGATAACCTGTTTGCGTTCGACGCCACCACGCAGTTGATCGACGATCACCAGTATGCGTTGCTGGCGGACGCCTATTTGCTTGATCCGGCGACCCGGGAGTTTGTTCGCGAACACAATCCCCACGCCTTGCGCGACATGACCGAGCGCCTGCTCGAAGCGCAGCAACGGGGGATGTGGCAGGAGCCGGGTGAATACCGCGAGGCGCTGGAGAATTTGTTGCTGGACATAGAAGAAGACAGTTAGCCGGTGAGCAAAGGAAATTTGTGGCGAGGGAGCTTGCTCCCGTTGGGCTGCGCAGCAGCCCCAAAACAAAAAACCAGGCTCTGTCAGGCACACCGCATTTTCAGGTTTTACGACTGCTACGCAGCCGAGCGGGAGCAAGCTCCCTCGCCACAGAGTAATCACCGACCATGACCGAGATTTGAACATGACCGACACCCCCCATTTCCCGCTCTCCGCCGTGGTCGGCGCCGATGACTTGAAGCTCGCCCTGTACCTGACCGCCATCGACCCGAAAATCGGAGGCGTGCTGATCGAAGGCCCGCGCGGCATGGCCAAGTCGACCCTGGCCCGAGGCCTGGCGGACCTGCTGGCCAGCGGTCAATTCGTTACCTTGCCCCTGGGCGCCACCGAAGAACGGCTGGTCGGCACCCTCGATCTCGACGCGGCCTTGAGCGAAGGGCGCGCACAGTTTTCTCCGGGTGTATTGGCCAAGGCCGACGGCGGTGTGCTCTACGTCGATGAAGTGAACTTGCTGCCCGACCATCTCGTGGACCTGCTGCTCGATGTGGCCGCCAGCGGCACCAACCTGATCGAGCGCGACGGGATTTCCCATCGGCATTCGGCGAAGTTTGTGCTGATCGGCACCATGAACCCGGAAGAGGGCGAACTGCGCCCGCAACTGCTCGACCGCTTTGGCCTGAACGTCGCCCTCAGTGGCCATACCGCACCCGCCGAGCGCGGCCAGATCATCCGTCGTCGACTGGATTTCGACAGCGATCCGCAAGGCTTCTGCGCCGAGTGGGAAAGTCAGCAACACGCCCTGCGCGAGCGTTGCCAGAAGGCGCGTGCGGCCCTGGCGAGCATCCCGCTCGACGATGCCGCACTGGCGCAGATCACCGAGCTCTGCTTTGCTGCCGGTGTCGACGGCTTGCGGGCCGATCTGGTCTGGCTGCGCGCGGCGCGGGCACATGCGGCCTGGCGCGGTGCGAACGCCATTGCCGAAGAGGATATCGACGCGGTCGCCGAATTTGCCTTGCGTCATCGTCGTCGGGAGCATTCGACCTCTGCGCCGCAAAACTCCCAAGCGCCACAGCAATCCCCTGCGCAAACCACCAACCCGAACGAAGGTCAGGGCCAGTGGGGCGAAATGCCCGCCCAGGCGCTGCCGGTCGGTGCTCGACGTGAAGTGCCGAGCTGGCCAAAAAAGCCCTAGGCATTCGCCCTCGATCAGACGCGGGGGCGAATGCCAGACCCCGCGCAGGCCGGCTGGATCACGGTAAACAGGGCAAGCGTCACGCCGCCCGTAGCGGATCGGTCAACTGGCCCGGCACCTTGCTCAATGGCCGACCGCGTCAACGCGATGACCTATTGTTCCATCTGCGGACCCGCACCCCGCATGAACTGTGGCTGGTGATCGTCGATGCCTCGACCTCGACCCGGCGCCATCAGGCGTTGAGCGATGCCAAGGGCTTGCTGGCACAACTGTTCGACGATGCCTATCGCCAGCGCGCACGCCTGGCTTTGCTGACCGCCAGCGGTCACTTGCCGAAGTGGCAGGTGCAGGGGTTGAAAGCTTCTGCGGGCTTACGCGATTGGCTCGAGGGATTGGGCGCCGGCGGCGGGACGCCGATGCTGGCGGCGCTGGGCGAGGCGGGGCACTGGCTGGTGGCACGGCAAAAGCGTTTTCCGGCCGAACAGCAGCGGCTGTTGCTAGTGACGGATGGACGGTTGAAGGAATGGTCGACATTGCCGGAGCTGGATTGTCCGGGGTTGCTGATCGACATCGAGCGCGGGCCGATTCGACTCGGGCGGGCAAAGGTGTTGGCAGCGCAGTTACAGGTTGATTATCGACATATCGATGAGCTGATTTCAGGTTGAGTTTTGTGCTGACAGTGCTGGCCCCATCGCATCGCTGCCCTATGCTCTGTAAACAAACCCATCACAGGAGTGACCCATGCGCGTTCTAGCCCGCAACGATCAGGACGATTTCCGCGTCAAAGCCTACGCCGGCACCAACGGTGTGCTGCTGGCCATCGACCTGGCCGAACCCCGCCGCAAAGGCCTGCTGGGGTTTGCCATCGAAAAACAGCAAGGTGACAAACCCTGGTTGTTTCTGTTCAACAGCCTGACCTTTCCCGGCAAGGATCATACGTTCCCCCAGTTTCACGCCACCCCCAGCGATGCCGCGCCTTTGCAGAAGTTTCGCTGGGCCGATTACGCAGTCAATCCGGGTGTGACGATCCATTATCGGGTTCACCTGGCCTATGGCACTGCCGATACGCCACAGTTGGGTGAAAGCCTGGAAGTGACGGTCACCACGGACAATGGCCTGCCCAAGGGGCAGAACGTGATATTCAACCGAGCAGTGGCTGCCAGTCAGGCGTTCCAGCGCAAATTCGCCGACCTCGATGCGCTGCTCAGCGTCAACAAGACACTGCCCATCGAAGAATGGCCCGATGCGCCGCGGCAATGGCTGGAAAATGGTCTGCTCGCACGCCTGCTCGGGTTTATCGAACGTGCCGTGGATGGCCAGTGGGCGCTGGACATCGCGATCTATGAATACCAGTTGCAGGCGATCGTCGATGCGGTGAACGCCGCCTTCGAGCGTGGCGTAAAGGTTCGGGTCCTGTACCACGCCCAACCCGGCGAAGACACCACGGCGCTGAACGAAGCCAGCCTGGAAAAAATCCCGGCGGCGAACAAACGCGGGCGAGTCACCCACAATATCTTTCACGACAAGTTCATGGTCCTGAGCCGGCTCGATGCCGCGGGGCAGCATCAGCCCGAAGCAGTACTCTGCGGCAGCACCAACTTCACTGCCAACGGCGTTTACCGTCAGGCCAATGTCGTGCATGTGCTGGACGACGCTCGGATCGGCGCCACTTACCTGCAAACCTTCGAGCAGGTCTGGGCCACACCGACGGACGTCGGCGCCACACGGGACTGGCTCACCGAACATAATCCGATGCAGCCTGACCAGCCGCTGTTCGCCGGTTTTTCACCGCGCTCGGGCGAGGGCGACTTGAGTGAGTTCATCAAGATCATCAACGCCGCCAAAAAAGACCTGCTGTTTGTCACCGCATTCACCTTGCCGGACAAAATACTCAACGCGCTGCTCGGCCAACCCCACGACGACATCTTGCGTTACGGCCTGCAAAACACGGTCAGCAACATCACCGGTTTCCATGCCGACCGCACCGCCGAGTTCGCCGCCACCGCGCTGCTCAACACCGGCCTTGAAGGCTGGCTCAAGGAAAACATGAAAGGCCAGAAGGGCAACCTGCTGGTGCACACCAAAGCCATCGTCGTCGATTTCACCAGCGATTCACCGACCATCATCAGCGGCAGCCACAACCTCAGTGACGCGGCCAGCAACGGCAATGACGAAAACTACCTGATCATCCGTGGCGACACCGACCTGGCCGATCGTTACGGGCTGGAACTGCTGCGCTTCTACGAACATTACCGGTTCCGCTACTTCGCAAAGAAACTGCAACTCAAGCAGGTCCGGCCGTTGGCGGCGGATGACAGCTGGACCGATGACTATTACCGCGAGGGCGACCTGCGGATGTTGTCGCGGCTGCGTTTTTCCGGACGATAAACACACCGGCGGGCACTTTTTGTAGCAGCTGCCGAGCAGCGCAAGGCTGCTGCTACAGGTCAGTTATCTGCCCATTGCATTACTCATCAAACGTGCATTCAACCGCTCCCGTGCCCGAGGCGCAGTGCATAAAGTGCTGAGGGTTCTCTGCAACCACGGCAAGTCGTGGCGGGGTTTGTGGGCAATCTGTTTGGGCCTGAGCTTGCCGATGTGCTTTTTGAAATGTTCTTCCAGGGTTTCCGGGGTGCCTATGCCCTTGAGCTTCGTCAGCAGCTTCCCCTCCTCGTAGAACAGCAAAGTGGGTGTGCCTTTGACTTCCGGATGCCGAGGGGACTTGCTCGTATCCAGCATATAGATGCACGCATGATCTTTGTACTTCTCGGCAATGGCCTGGAAAACCGGTCCGGCCCCTTCGCAGGCGGGACAGTGGTCGTTGCCGAAATACAGAATCACCGGGCGCCAAGTGTTGAGCGCTTTGCGGTAGGCCGGATCCAATGACTGGGTGGACATCGAACTCATTGAAATCTCCTTTTCAAAGACTATCGAAGGCCCTTTGACGTTAAAGGAGGCGAGCGGGTGGGTCTACTGTCAGAAATTACAGGTGTGCTCTGCTTCTTTTTGACCTGCAATGCACCGCAATGTGACTCAACCACACACAGCCTGTAGCCAACGGTAGCGTTCAGCCAGCTGTCTTTTCGTAACACTTTCTTCGCGCCTGTGCGCATCCATTTGATTCAAAACACTTTTCAAATCCTCCGAGATTCCGGCCACATCCTGTGGCACACTTTCTGCTGTCTATTCCGTTGTTACATACCTTGTTCCGGTATAACGGAATAAACACAGCCCTGGAGTGCTTGCCATGCATCGCCGACCTTCCTTGTTTAAAGCGTGTGTTTTCGTTCTCGCGGCTTCGGCCGCTGCCGTGGGTGTCGCTCAAGCGGCAGACAGCAAGCTCGACAGCGTGCTGGCCCGTGGGAAATTGATTGTGGGCACGGGCAGTACCAATGCGCCGTGGCACTTCCAGGGAGCGGACGGCAAGTTGCAGGGTTTTGATATCGATATCGCGCGGATGGTGGCCAAGGGGTTGTTCAACGACCCGAGCAAGGTCGAGTTCGTGGTGCAGTCGTCCGATGCGCGGATTCCGAATCTGCTGACCGACAAGGTCGACATGAGTTGCCAGTTCATCACCGTGACCGCCAGCCGCGCCCAACAGGTCGCGTTCACGCTGCCGTACTACCGCGAAGGTGTTGGTCTGTTGCTGCCGGCCAACAGCAAGTACAAGGAAATCGAGGACCTCAGGGCCGCCGCCGACGGTGTGACCGTGGCGGTACTGCAGAACGTGTACGCCGAAGAACTGGTGCATCAGGCGCTGCCCAAGGCCAAGGTCGATCAGTACGACAGCGTGGATCTGATGTATCAGGCGGTGAACTCCGGCCGTGCCGACGCGGCGGCCACCGATCAGTCGTCGGTGAAATACCTGATGGTGCAGAACCCAGGCCGTTATCGCAGCCCGACCTACGCCTGGAGCCCGCAGACCTACGCCTGTGCGGTCAAACGCGGCGATCAGGATTGGCTGAACTTCGTCAACACCGTGCTGCATGAAGGCATGACCGGCGTTGAATTCCCGACTTACGCGGCATCGTTCAAGCAGTGGTTCGGTGTCGACCTGCCTACACCTGCAATCGGTTTCCCAGTCGAATTCAAATGATCCCGTGAGAGCGGGGCGGTGATACATCGCCCCGCTCAAGGTACTGCTGACCATGAACTATCAGTTGAATTTTGCCGCCGTGTGGCGCGACTTCGACACCTTGCTGGCGGGGCTCGGTCTGGGTCTTGAGCTGGCGCTGGTGTCGATCGCCATCGGCTGCGTGATCGGCCTGCTGATGGCGTTTGCTTTGCTGTCGAAGCACCGCGCATTGCGGGGGCTGGCGTCGGTGTATGTGACGGTGATCCGTAATACGCCGATTCTGGTGTTGATTCTGTTGATCTACTTCGCGTTGCCGAGCCTGGGTATTCGCCTGGACAAGATCCCGTCGTTCATCATTACCCTGTCGCTGTATGCCGGGGCGTACCTGACTGAAGTGTTTCGTGGCGGGCTGTTGAGCATTCCCAAGGGACTACGTGAAGCCGGGTTGGCGATCGGCTTGGGCGAGTGGCAGGTCAAGGCGTACATCACCGTGCCGGTGATGCTGCGCAATGTGCTGCCGGCGCTGTCGAACAACTTCATTTCGCTGTTCAAGGACACCTCGCTGGCGGCGGCGATTGCCGTGCCGGAGCTGACCTATTACGCGCGCAAGATCAATGTCGAGAGCTACCGGGTGATCGAAACCTGGCTGGTGACCACAGCGCTCTATGTTGCGGCCTGTTACCTCATTGCCATGATGCTGCGTTACCTCGAACAGCGTCTGGCGATTCGCCGTTAGGAGGCCCCATGTACGAATCCCCCAGTTGGTTGCATGAGTTATGGGTGGCCCGGGATGTCCTGTGGCAGGGCTTCCTGACCAGTGTGCAGTGCTCGGGCCTGGCGATTTTGCTGGGCACGCTGGTCGGCATCGTCGCCGGCCTGGTACTCACTTACGGCACGTTCTGGATGCGCGCGCCGTTCCGGTTCTACGTCGACATCATTCGCGGCACGCCGGTGTTTGTATTGGTACTGGCCTGCTTCTACATGGCGCCGGCACTGGGCTGGCAAATCAGCGCCTTCGGGGCAGGCACTTTGGGCCTGACGCTGTTTTGCGGTTCCCATGTCGCCGAGATCGTGCGCGGTGCGTTGCAAGCGCTGCCCAGCGGTCAGATGGAAGCGAGCAAGGCCATCGGCCTGACGTTTTACCAGGCACTGGGTTATGTGTTGTTGCCCCAGGCGTTGCGGCAGATCTTGCCGACCTGGGTCAACTCGTCCACCGAGATCGTCAAGGCGTCGACCTTGTTGTCGGTGATCGGCGTCGCCGAGCTGCTGCTCAGCACTCAACAGATCATCGCCAGGACCTTCATGACCCTGGAGTTCTACCTGTTCGCCGGATTGCTGTTTTTCGTCATCAACTACGCCATCGAATTACTCGGCCGGCACATTGAAAAGCGGGTGGCCTTGCCATGACACAAGCTCAAGTTTCGACCCAGAATCAGGCGCTGCTGGACATCCGCGGCCTGCACAAACAATACGGCCCGCTCGAAGTGCTCAAGGGCGTCGACCTGACCATGCAGCGCGGCAATGTGGTCACGCTGATCGGCTCCAGCGGCTCGGGCAAGACCACGCTGCTGCGCTGCGTGAACATGCTCGAAGAGTTCCAGGGCGGGCAGATTCTGCTCGACGGTGAATCCATCGGCTATGACGAGGTCAACGGCAAGCGCGTGCGCCACCCGGAAAAAGTCATCGCCCGCCATCGCGCCATGACCGGCATGGCCTTCCAGCAATTCAATCTGTTCCCGCACCTCACCGCGTTGCAGAACGTCACCCTCGGGTTGCTCAAGGTGAAAAAACTGCACAAGGATGAAGCCGTGGCGCTGGCGGAGAAATGGCTGGAGCGGGTCGGCCTGCTGGAGCGCCGCGATCATTACCCCGGTCAGTTGTCCGGTGGTCAGCAACAGCGCGTGGCGATTGCCCGGGCGATTGCGATGAACCCGAGTTTGATGCTGTTCGATGAAGTCACCTCGGCCCTCGATCCGGAACTGGTGGGCGAAGTGCTGAACGTGATCAAGGGCCTGGCCGAGGATGGCATGACCATGCTGCTGGTGACCCACGAAATGCGTTTTGCCTTCGAGGTCTCGGACAAGATCGTGTTCATGAATCAGGGGCGGATCGAAGAGCAGGGGCCGCCCAAGGAACTGTTCGAGCGCCCGCAGTCGCCGCGACTGGCGGAATTTCTCAAGAGCACCCGCTTTTAAGCCTTCACTTTTTAATCAGGAGAAACACCCATGAGCATTACTCGTTACGGCACCGGCAGCACCGCCGGTGGCGGCCAGCCCCGTCCTTTTGCCCGCGCCGTCGAAGCCGATGGCTGGCTGCACGTGTCCGGCCAAGTGCCGGCGGTGGATGGTGAAATCATCGTGGGCGGGATTGTCGAGCAGACTCACCAGACCATGAAAAACCTGATCGCGATTCTGCAAGAGGCCGGTTACGGGCTCGAAGACGTGGTGCGCACGGGCGTGTGGCTGGAAGACCCGCGGGACTTCTGGAGTTTCAACAAGGTGTTTTCCGAGTACTTCAAAAGCGAACACGCCCCAGCCCGGGCCTGCGTGCAGGCGAACATGATGGTCGATTGCAAGGTCGAGATTGATTGCATCGCGTACAAGAAAAAGGCCTGAACCGCAGTGAATTCTTCGCGGGCAAGCCTCGCTCCTACAAACGGCGAAATCCTGTAGGAGCGAGGCTTGCCCGCGAAGGCGGCCTTCTGGGTAAACTCCCGGCACTTTGAATGGGACCACTGAAATGACCGAAGACACCATCAAGCGCCGGGCTCGCGGTCTGGACCGGGCGTTCGACATCCTCGATTTCCTCAAGGAAATCGGCCAGCCCCTGCGCCCGAACGAAATCGCCAGCGGCATCGGCAGCCCGAAATCCACGATCTATGAACTGGTAGCGTCCTTATTGGAGCGGCGCATCCTCGAACCCGTGGGCAAGGAAGGTCACGTTTACCTCGGTCGTCAGCTGTACTTCCTCGGGCAGGCGCATTTGCGTCATTTCGACCTGTCCCGCGAGGCCGATCACGCCTTGCAGGAAATCGTCAGCCAGACCCGCGAAACCGCGCAGATGTGCCTGCTCAACGGGCGCAAATACACCGTGGCATTGATGAAAGAGGGGGAGCGGCATTTCCGCATTTCCTCGGACATCGGCGAAAACGCGCCGATCCCCTGGACCGCTTCCGGGCGCCTGCTGCTGGCGCACCTGAGCGATCAGCAAATTGTCGATTTGATCGACCCCGACGACTTCATCCTGCCCGACGGCAAACGCCTGCCACTGGAGCAGTTTCTTGAGGAAATCCGCCAGGCCGCCATCGACGGATTCTTTTCCTTCGACAGCGTCGCCGACACCTTTACCCATTGCTTCGCCGCCCCGGTCAAAGACCCGAGCGGCGTGGCCATCGCGACCCTGTGCATCGTCGCCCCACGGGCCGATGCGAAGAACAATTACAACGACTATCGCCGGGTGCTGATCGACAGCGCCAACAGCCTCGCCCGGCGTATCAACGAATAACAGCGGCTGCCTGCGGCCGTGTGTGAGGAGATCGACCATGTCTACTGCCATCAATACCGCCGCCGTGGAAAAGGGCGCCGCCCAGACCGGCGCCAACCTGGTGCGGGACGTCAGTCTGCCGGCGCTGGTGCTGCACCGCGACGCGCTGGAACACAACATTCGCTGGATGCAGGACTTCGTCAGCCACAGCGGCGCGGAACTGGCACCTCACGGTAAAACCAGCATGACCCCGGCGCTGTTTCGTCGCCAACTGGACGCCGGTGCCTGGGGCATCACCCTGGCCAGCGCCACGCAAACCCGCGCGGCTTACGCCCATGGTGTGCGCCGGGTGCTGATGGCCAATCAACTGGTCGGCACGCCGAACATGGCACTGATCGCCGACCTGCTGACAGACCCGACTTTCGATTTCTATTGCATGGTCGATCACCCGGATAACGTCGCCGACCTCGGCGCGTTTTTCGCCTCGCGGGGCGTGCGCCTGAACGTGATGATCGAGTACGGCGTGGTCGGCGGTCGTTGCGGTTGCCGCACCGAAGCCGAAGTGCTGGCACTGGCCAAGGCTATCAACGCTCAACCGGCGTTGGCGCTGACCGGCATCGAGGGCTACGAAGGGGTGATTCACGGTGATCATGCGGTGAGCGGCATCCGCGAGTTCGCCGCCTCCCTGGTGCGTCTGGCGGTGCAGTTGCAGGACAGTGGCGCGTTCGCGATTGCCAAGCCGATCATCACCGCGTCGGGGTCGGCGTGGTACGACCTGATCGCCGAGTCGTTCGAAGCGCAGAATGCCGGCGGGCGTTTCCTCAGCGTGCTGCGCCCCGGCAGTTACGTGGCCCACGACCATGGCATCTACAAAGAAGCGCAATGTTGCGTGCTCGACCGTCGCAGCGACCTGCACGAAGGTTTGCGCCCGGCGCTGGAAGTCTGGGCGCATGTGCAGTCGTTGCCCGAACCGGGTTTTGCGGTGATCGCCCTGGGCAAGCGCGACGTGGCCTACGACGCCGGTTTGCCGGTGCCGTTGCTGCGTTACAAGGCCGGCGTGGTGCCGGCGACCGGCGATGATGTGAGTGCCTGCAAGGTGACGGCGGTGATGGACCAGCACGCATTCATGACCGTGGCGCCGGGAGTTGAGTTGCGGGTGGGCGATATCATTTCGTTCGGGACTTCGCACCCGTGTTTGACGTTCGACAAGTGGCGTATCGGGTGTCTGGTGGATGAGCAGCTGAATGTCATCGAAACCATGGAAACCTGTTTCTAAGAGCCCCCACAACATGAACAACATCAGCCCTCTGGGCCCCAACATCCCGCGCATCGCCCTGATCGGCGAGTGCATGATCGAACTGCAGCAGCGCGCCGACGGCTCTCTGCAACAGAGCTTCGGCGGCGATACCCTGAACACCGCGGTCTATCTGGCCCGTGAACTGGGCGATGGCGGCACGGTGGATTACGTCACTGCCCTGGGTGATGACAGTTTCAGCGATGCGATGTGCCAGAGCTGGGCCAGCGAACACATCGGCCTGGGCATGGTCCAGCGTTTGCCCGGTCGCTTGCCCGGTCTGTATTGCATCCAGACCGACGCGGCCGGCGAGCGGCGTTTTCTCTACTGGCGCAATGAAGCGGCCGTGCGCGATTGCTTTACCACCCCGGCGGCCGCGCCGATCCTGGCAGCGCTGCCGGATTACGACGTGCTGTATTTCAGCGGCATCACCCTGGCGGTGCTCGGTGAACAGGGCCGGGAGAAACTGCTGGACACCCTGATCGAAGCCCGACAGCGGGATGCGCGGATCGTGTTCGACAACAATTATCGACCACGCCTATGGGCTTCGGTCGAGGACGCACGAGCGGCTTATCGCGAAGTGTTGCCCTATGTCGACCTGGCGTTGCTGACGGTTGATGACGAGCAGGCGCTGTTCCAGTTTTCCGATTGCGCGGCGGTGTTTGCCGCTTACGAGCAGATGGGCACGCCCGAAGTGGTGCTCAAGCGCGGTGCCGAGGCGTGTCTGATTCGCTGTGACGGCGAGTCGTTCGAAGTGCCGGCGCAAGTGGTCGAACGGGTGGTGGACACCACGGCGGCGGGAGATTCGTTCAGCGCGGCGTATCTGGCTTGCCGCCTCAAGGGTGGGAGCCCGGTCGAGGCTGCTGAAGCGGGGCATCGCTTGGCGAGTCGGGTGATTCAAGTGCCGGGGGCACTGATCCCCAAAGATTGAAATGCAATCTTTGGGAATGCTGTGATTTTTTTGGCAAGCCTCACCCTGTACATCGAGCCAACCGATCAGTCCCGGTAAAACACCTGCACCAAGTGATACCCGAACTTGCTCTTGATCGGCCCATGCACCACCCGCAGCGGTTTTTTGAAGATCACCGCATCGATTGCCCCGACCATCTGCCCGGGCCGTACTTCGCCAAGATCCCCGCCGCGTTTGCCGGACGGGCAGGTGGAGTATTTCTTGGCCAGCACATCGAAGGCTTCACCCTTGGCGATGCGTTGTTTGAGCTGCTCGGCTTCTTCCGAGGTTTTCACCAGAATATGGCGGGCTTGGGCTTTCATTGGGCGTACCTTGCAACGGTGGTGGCTATGTTGGTGCCAGCGTGGGGCGCGCGATTATGCCTTAACTCAGCCGGCTTGGCCGATCATCGTGCGAATCTTGTTGGCCAACAGGTCCATGGAAAAGGGTTTGGCCACCATGTCCATGCCTTCCTCCAGGAAGCCCTGGCGTTCGGCGGCTTTCTCGGCATAACCGGTAATGAACAGCACTTTGAGCTCCGGGCGGTGCTGACGAGCGATTTCCGCCAGTTGCCGACCGTTCATGCCCGGCAGCCCGACGTCGGTTACCAGCAGATCGACCCGCAGGTCGGACTCCAGCAAGGGCAGGGCGCTCTGCGCATCTTCGGCTTCATGGGCGTGATAACCCAACTCTTTGAGCAGGTCGAGCACCAGCATGCGCACCGCCGGATCGTCTTCCACCAACACCACGGTTTCACCGGCAACCGCTGGCGGTGCTTCGCCGGTGACCGGCAGCTGCGCGTGTTCCGGCAGGGCGACGTGCAACCGTGGCAAATACAGGCGAACGCTGGTGCCCTGGCCAGGCCGGCTGTGCAGGCTGACGTGCCCGCCCGACTGCTGGGCGAAACCATAGATCATCGACAACCCAAGGCCGGTGCCCTGGCCGATGGGTTTGGTGGTGAAGAACGGATCGAAGGCCTTGGCCAGTACTGATGGGGTCATGCCGGCACCGTTGTCGCTGACGGCAATCATCAGGTAATCCCCGGCCCTGACTGGCTCCAGCGGAGTGACGTCGCTGCCGTCGAGGTGAACATTGGCGGTTTCGATCAACAACTCGCCGCCATCGGGCATCGCATCCCGGGCGTTGATCACGAGGTTGAGCAAGGCGTTTTCCAGTTGGCTGACATCGGTACTGACCGGCCAGACCTCATTGGCCAGCTTCAGTTTGAGCTCGATGTGATCGCCCTTGGTCCGGCTGAGCAAGTCTTCCAGGGAATGCACCAGCTGGTTGGCGTCCAGTGGCCTGCGATCCAGTGACTGACGCCTTGAGAATGCCAGCAACCGATGGGTCAGGGCGGCGGCGCGATGGGCCGAGGACACCGCCGCTTCGGTGAAGCGACCGATCTCGGCCGCGCGCCCATCGGCGATGTAGCGCTGCATCAAATCGAGGCTGCCGATGATCCCGGTGAGCATGTTGTTGAAGTCATGGGCGATGCCGCCGGTGAGCTGGCCGACCGCTTCCATTTTCTGCGCATGGCGCAAGGCGTCTTCGGCACGCTCACGCTCGAACATCTCGTTCTGCAGTCGCTGGTTGGCTTCGGCCAGTTGTTGGGTGCGAGCGCTCACGCGTTCTTCCAGGGTTTCGTTGAGGTTGCGCAGCGCCTCTTCAGTCTGTTTGCGCTCGGTCTCGTCGATCACGAAGATGTAGAAACCATTCACCGCGCCGTCTGCGCCGTGGCGTGGCAGGTAGTTCATCAGGGCCTGGCGGGTGCTGCCATCGCGGTGATCGGCGCTGATGCTGAAACAACAGGTCTTGCCTTTCAGCGCCTCGGCGATGTATTCGGCGCGCAGGGCATAGGCTTCATCGCCGAGCACTTCACGAATGGTGCGGCCGTAAAGCTCCTGGGGCGTGAGGCCATACCATTCCAGATAGGCGGCATTGTTCAGGCGAAAGCGCTCTTCGCGGTCCACATAACTGATCAGGATCGGCATCGCGTTGATGATCAGTTGCAGCTCGGTCTGGCTTTGGCGCAAGGCCTGTTCGATGTGTTTGCGTTCGGTCAGGTCCAGCGCGGCGCCGAGAAAGCGGATCGGCCGGCCATGGTGGTCCTTGTAGCAACGACCCCGGGCAAACACCCAGCGCAACTGGCCATCGGCTTGCAGCAAGCGATATTCCTCGGCGTACTCGCTGCCATGGGTGATGCAGTGCTTGATGCTGCGGGCGATCATGGCGCGGTCTTCCGGGTGCACGCCGTGGAGGTATTCGCTGATCGGCAACTGGCTGGCCATGGCCGGATCGACGCCATGCAATTGCGCGAAGTGCGCATCGGCGATGAAACGGTCTTCGCCAATGTCCCAGTCCCAGGTGCCGACGGCATCGGTGGCGGCCAGTGCCAGTTGCAGGCGCTGCTCGGTTTCTTGCTGGGCCTTGAGGCTGGCGGCAGAGCGTTGTTCCAGTTCGAGGGCGATGCGGCGACGTTCGTTGGTTTCGATGGCCGTGACCAGAATCCCGGCAACCTCGGCGCTTTCGTTGCGAATGGGGCTGTAGGTCAAATCCAGCCAGAAGTCGGAATCCCGACCGTCGCGTTGCAAGGTGAAGCGCTGTTCGCTGTAGGTCCGCACCTGACCCTGTAGGACGGCGCTGTAAATCGGGTCGGTAAAGTCTTTGAGTTCCGGCCAGATCTGGTGCGTCGGTTGTCCGAAAGCGTGAGGGTGTTTGCTGCCGGCGAGGAAGGCGAAGCCGTCGTTGTAGATCTGGGTGAGCTGCGGGCCCCACAGCAATAGCATCGGCATTGGCGAGTGGATCACGATGTCCACCGCGGTGCGCAAGCTCTGCGGCCAGTTTTCGGCGGCGCCCAGCGGGTTGTTTGTCCAGTCCAGTCGGGCAATCAAGGCCTGGGCATCGCTGGCGGTCGGTGGTGCGTTCATCTACATGTCCTGCGCATGAGTCAGTGTGGCGGCGTCTACTATCCTTGCAAGGCGGTAGACGCTGGATGACCCGCATGGGGTCATTTTTTTCATTGAATGCTTCGCGGGTGCTTTTTGCCATGGAAATCGATGCACTGTTGCAGATTCTGGCCAGCCGCCATGGCTCCGATCTTTACCTGTCCACGGGCGCGCCACCCAGCGCGAAATTTGACGGTGTGCTCAAAGCCCTGACCGATCAACCGTTCAAGCCGGGAGAAGTGGCGGCCATTGCCGCGTCCATCATGGACGCCGAACAGCGCCTGGAGTTCGATCGGGACCTGGAAATGAACCTGGCACTTTCCCTGCCCGGGGTCGGGCGTTTCCGGCTCAATATCTTCAAGCAGCGCAATGATGTGTCCATCGTGGCGCGCAACATCAAGCTCGACATTCCACGCTTCGAAGACCTCAACTTGCCACCGGTGCTGCTCGAAACCGTGATGCTCAAACAAGGGCTGATGCTGTTTGTCGGTTCGACCGGCTCGGGCAAGTCGACCTCGCTGGCAGCGCTGATCGATTACCGCAACCGCCACAGCAGCGGTCATATCATCACTATCGAAGACCCGGTCGAGTTTATCCATCGGCACAAGAAGTCGATCGTCAATCAGCGCGAGGTCGGCGTCGATACCCGCAGTTTCCACGCTGCGCTGAAAAACACGTTGCGCCAGGCACCAGACGTGGTGTTGATCGGCGAAATCCGTGACCGCGAGACTATGGAACATGCGCTGGCGTTTGCCGATACCGGTCATCTGGTAATTTCCACGTTGCATGCGCACAACGCCAATCAGGCGCTGGATCGGGTGATCAATTTCTTTCCCGAAGAGCGCCGGGGGCAGTTGCTCAACGACCTGGGCAACAACCTCAAAGCGTTTGTGTCCCAGCGTCTGGTGCGTACCCGCGACGGGCAGCGCCGGGCGGCGGTGGAGGTGATGCTGGGCACACCAACCATCGGCGACCTGATCCGGCGCAATGAGTTTGGCGAACTCAAGGGGATCATGGAGAAGTCTTCAGAGGTGGGGATGCAGACGTTTGACGGGGCGCTGTTCGCGCTGTTTGCCGAGGGCGCAATCGATGAGGCAGAGGCGTTGAAACATGCTGATTCGGTGAACAATCTGCGCTTGCGCCTGAAAATGCACGCCGAGGCCACACCCGGCCCCCATAAGCCGCCGGGTGAATGGGGGCTGATGGACTGAAGGGGCCGACGCTGATCAAAAATGTGGGAGCGGGCTTGCTCCCACAGTAGGTCTAGGCGTCAGTCGTTCAGTTCGGGGCGGTTTCGAAATTGCTCCAGGGCTTCGGGGTTGGCCAGTGCATCGGTGTTCTTCACCTTCTGGCCATGCACCACGTTGCGCACCGCCAGTTCGACCACCTTGCCGCTGATGGTCCGCGGAATGTCCGTCACCGCGACAATCTTCGCCGGCACATGCCGTGGCGTGGTGTTGGCGCGGATGACCTGGCGGATCTGTTGTTGCAGCGTTTCGTCCAGCTCGACGCCTTCGCGCAAGCGCACGAACAGCACCACTCGCACGTCATCCTGCCATTGCTGACCGATGGCGACGCTGTCCAGCACCTGCGGGACTTTCTCCACCTGACGGTAGATTTCCGCCGTGCCGATGCGTACGCCGCCGGGGTTGAGCACTGCGTCGGAGCGGCCGTGGATCAGCATGCCGCCATGGGGCAGTTGCTCGGCGTAATCGCCCTGGGCCCAGACGCCGGGGAACAGGCTGAAATACGAAGCGCGCAGCTTTTCCTGTTGCGGGTCGTTCCACAAGCCGATGGGCATGGCCGGAAAATGTCGGGTGCACACCAGTTCGCCTTTTTCACCGATCACAGGCTTGCCATCGTCGTTCCACACTTCGACCGCCATGCCCAGGCTCTTGCATTGCATCTCACCACGGCGCACCGGCAGGACCGGGTTGCCAATCACAAAGCACGAAACGATATCGGTACCACCGGACATCGAAGACAGGCACAGGTCGGACTTGAACGCGCGGTAGACGTAATCGAAGCTTTGCGGCGACAGCGCCGAGCCGGTGGACAGGATGGTTCTCAGGCTGCTCAGGTCATGACTTTCGCACGGCTTCAAGCCGTTGCTTTCCAGTGCTGTGAGGAATTTCGGGCTGGTGCCGAAGACATTGAGGCGTTCGTCGTCGATCAGGTCGATCAAGCGCTCCGGCCCTGGATGAAACGGCGAGCCGTCATACAGCACCACGGCGCTGCCGACGGCCAACGCCGAGACCAGCCAATTCCACATCATCCAGCCGCAGGTGGTGTAGTAGAACAAACGGTCACCGGCACCGAGGTCGGTGTGCAGGCCATGTTCCTTGACGTGTTGCAGCAGCACGCCGCCGGTGCCGTGCACAATGCACTTCGGTACGCCGGTGGTGCCGCTGGAGTAGAGGATGTACAGCGGATGGGCGAAAGGCACGGGAACGAATTGCGGCTCGCCGCCCGGGTCGTAAAAATCGTCCCACAGCGTCACGTTGGCCTGGCAGCGGAAATCCTCGATGCGCGCTTGAGGACGCGCATAAGGCACAACAATCAATTGCTGCAAGGACGGCAACTGTCCGAGGATTTCATTGACCTTGGTGGTCTGGTCGATCTCTTTGCCGGCGTAGCGGTAGCCGGCGCAGGTGATCAGCACTTTTGGTTCGATCTGGCCGAAGCGATCGATCACCCCGTGGGTGCCGAAATCCGGTGAAGAACAGGACCAGATTGCACCCAGGCTGGTGGTGGCGAGCATGGCCACCAGGGTCTGCCAGGTGTTCGGCATACACGCTGCCACGCGGTCGCCGAGGCCGACACCGGCGGCTTTCAGGCTATTTTGAAAACCGGCGACGTGGCTTGCCAGTTCGGCCCAGGTCAGCTGTTCCCGTTGACCGTTTTCGCCGATGGCGACGACTGCCACGGCATCGTCACGACGGCGCAGCAGGTGTTCGGCGAAGTTCAAGGTAGCGCCGGGGAACCACTGGGCGCTGGGCATTTGCGCGCCTTCGATCAGCACCGCGTCTGGCTGATCGTGAAAACGGATGTCGAAGAAATCGACGATGGCCTGCCAGAAGGCTTCCCGCTGGTCGATGCTCCATTGGTGCAGGGCAGGGTAGTCGGCGATCCCAAGGGTGTGTCGCTGATTGACGAAACGCCGGAAGGCCTCCATGCGGCTCTTGCCGATGCGCTCGGTGCCGGGTTGCCAGAGGATGTCGGACATGGCTTGGCCTCTTCTTGTTTATGCATCACACACAGGCTTTTGTGGCGAGGGAGCTTGCTCCCGCTGGACAGCGCAGCTGTCCCAAAACCTATTTACGACTGCTTCGCAGCCGAACGGGAGCAAGCTCCCTCGCCCGGCGGCAGGCTACTGCGCCAACCACCCACCATCTATATTCCACGCTGCGCCACGCACCTGGCTACCGGCTTCGCTGCATAAAAACAGCACCAACTCACCCAGCTGCGGCGGCGTCACGAATTCCAGGGAGGGCTGTTTCTCGGCCAGCAAATCGTGTTGCGCCTGCTGCGGGTCGATCCCGGTCGCGGCGCGATCATCAATCTGCTTCTGCACCAGCGGCGTCAGCACCCAGCCTGGGCAAATGGCGTTGCAGGTAACGTTGGTGGTGGCGGTTTCCAGGCCGACCACTTTGGTCAGGCCGATCACGCCATGCTTGGCCGCGACATACGCCGCTTTACCCACCGAACCGACCTGGCCGTGCACCGAAGCGATGTTGATGATGCGTCCCCAGCCCTTGGTACGCATGCCCGGCAGGCTCAAGCGGGTGCTGTGGAACACCGACGACAGGTTGATCGCAATAATCGAGTCCCAGCGCTCCACCGGAAAATCTTCCACCGCCGCCACGTGCTGGATGCCGGCGTTGTTGACCAGGATATCTACGCCGCCGAACTCACGCTCGGCGTACTCGATCATATCGGCGATCTGCGCCGGGTCGCTGACGTCGGCCGGGTGATGGCCGACCTTGCCACCGAATTGCTCGACCTCAGCGATTACCGTCGACGCATCGCCGAAACCGTTGAGGATCAGGTTGGCGCCAGCCTTGGCCAGGCTCAGCGCGATCCCCAGACCGATGCCGCTGGTGGAACCGGTGACCAGTGCGGTCTTGCCCGAAAGAGTCGTCATGAATACCTCACACAATGCCAGTGGCGTAGAAAGTACCGATCACCACAAAAACAGCGAGTGTCTTGATCAGCGTAATACAGAAAATGTCTTTGTAGGCCTCGCGGTGGGTCAACCCGGTGACCGCCAGCAAGGTAATCACCGCGCCGTTGTGCGGCAGGGTGTCCATGCCGCCACTGGCCATCGCGGCGACCCGGTGCAGCACTTCCAGGGGAATATTGGCGGCGTGGGCAGCGCTGATGAAACTCTCGGACATCGCCGCCAAAGCGATGCTCATCCCGCCTGACGCCGAGCCGGTGATGCCGGCCAGCAAGGTCACAGTGATCGCTTCATTGACCAACGGGTTGGGAATGCTCTTGAGCCAGTCGGCCAGCACCAGAAAACCTGGCAACGAGGCGATCACCGCCCCGAAACCGTATTCCGACGCAGTGTTCATCGCTGCCAGCAATGCGCCGCTGACCGCACTTTTACTGCCTTCGGCCAACCGGCCGCGAATAGCCTGAAAACCGAACACCAGCACCATGACGATGCCCACCAGCAAGGCTGCCTGGACCGCCCAGATCGCCGTCAGCTTGGCGATGTCGGTGGTCACCGGAACGGCCATGCCCGGCAGCGAGAGGCTGTGGGTCTTGCCGTACCACACAGGAATCCAACGGGTGAACAGCAGGTTCATCAGGCCCACCATCAACAGCGGCGACAGCGCGATCCACGGGTTGGGCAGTTTGATGTCCGGTGCGGTTTCCGGTTCGTTGCGCAGTTCTGAACCGTAACCTTCACCCGTGCGCTGGGCCTTGTTGCGCTGGCGCTGCAGAAACAGCATGCCGGCACTGAACACGAAAATCGTGCCGATCACTCCCAGCCACGGCGCCGCCCAGGCGGTGGTGTTGAAGAAGGTGCTGGGGATGATGTTCTGGATCTGCGGCGTGCCAGGCAGGGCGTCCATGGTGAACGAGAACGCGCCGAGGGCGATGGTCGCCGGGATCAGGCGTTTGGGAATATTGCTCTGGCGGAACATCTCGGCGGCAAATGGGTACACCGCAAACACCACCACAAACAGCGACACACCGCCGTACGTGAGCAGGGCGCAGACCAGCACGATCACCAGCATCGCCTGACGGGTGCCGAGCAAGCGAATCGCCGCCGCGACGATGGAGCGGGAGAATCCCGACAACTCGATCAGCTTGCCGAACACCGCGCCGAGCAGGAACACCGGGAAATACAGTTTGACGAAGCCGACCATCTTTTCCATGAACACCCCGGTGAAGACGGGGGCTACGGCGGAAGGGTCGGTGAACAGGACGGCGCCGAGGGCGGCGATCGGGGCAAAGAGGATAACGCTGTAGCCACGGTAAGCAGCCACCATCAGCAGCGCGAGGGCTGCCAAGGCAATGATCACACTCATGGTGTGTCTCTCCTGGATTGTTATTTTTGTAGGGTGAAGCTTGGTGGAAGGGCTATAGCGGGTTTCGTGCCAGATATCTAAGCTATTGAAATATAAGGAGATTATTTGTTTGTGAAGTGATTTTGGTGATTTTTGTCTCTGTATTGAGATTTTTGGCGATTGTGCTGACGCTTTCGCGGGCAAGCCTCGCTCCTACGGGAGTGTGGTTATCTACGAAATCGCACGACCCGTAGGAGCGAGGCTTGCCCGCGAAGAGGCCCTATCTACCAATAGAGATGCATGTCTCTTTATAGAGACTCGGCAATCCCCAGCGCCGCCATCTTCTTGTACAACGTCGACCGCCCCAGCCCCAACCGCGCCGCCGCTTCGATTACCTTCCCACCGCATTGCGCGAGGGTCGATTCAATCAACTGCCGATCAAACCGTTCGCGAGCCTCACTGAAGGTTTCATGGGTAATCGGCTCAATGGGCAGAGGCGCCGCACGCTCCACCGGGGTAAAGCTGCCAATCGCCGCGCGGATATCCGCCGCGTTCAGCATCAAGTCATCACTGAGCAACGCCGCCCGCTCCAGCACGTTGCGCAGTTCACGAATGTTCCCCGGCCAGGCGTGTTGCCCCAACAAATCCAGGGCTTCGCGGTTCAATTCGTGCTGGCTGCGCAGTTCCTCAAGGATCGCTTCACTGAGGGCCGGAAGGTCGTCGAGGCGATCACGCAGGGGCGGGACCTGGATCGGCAGCACATTGAGGCGGTAATACAGATCGGCGCGAAACTCGCCGCGTTTGATCGCCGCCACCAGATCGGTGGAGGTGGCGGCGATCACTCGCACATCACTCTGAATCACCTCGTTGGAGCCCACCGGTTCGAATTCCTTCTCCTGCAACACCCGCAGCAACTTGCTTTGCAACGGCAGCGGCATGTCGCCGATTTCGTCGAGAAACAGCGTGCCGCCCTGGGCGATTTGCAACTTGCCGGCGCGGCCCTTGCGATCGGCGCCGGTGAACGCGCCGGGCGCGGTGCCGAAGAACTCGGCTTCCAGCAGCGACTCGGGAATCGCTGCGCTGTTGATGCTGACGAAGGCTTTATGCGCCCGGGGTGATGCGCCGTGAATCGCCTGGGCCAGCAGTTCCTTGCCGGTGCCGGTTTCACCGAGCAACAACACCGGCGACTCTGCACTGGCGCTGCGTCGGGCGCGGCGTTTGACTTCGAGGCTGGCGGCGCTGGTGCCGATGAAGTGCGCGAAGTTGTACTTGGTCTGTCGCGCCCGGAGTAGAGAGCGGGTGGACGCCAGTTCTTCCTGCATGCTCAGGTAGCGCTTGAGCATTGGCGACAGGCTGCGCAATTCGTCGAACAGGGCAAAACCGATGGCGCCGATCACCGCGCCGGCATCGTCGTGAATCGGCAGGCGCATCACCACCAGCGGTTCCTTGGGGGTGTCTTGCATGTCCAGCAGGATCGGCCGTCCGGTGCGCACCACCTCACGCAACAGGCTGCCGGGGATCACGCTTTCACAGGCCCTGCCGATGGCACCTGCGGCCGACTCCAGGCCGAACCGCCGGGCATAGCGCTCGTTCATCCAGACGATGTTCGCGTCGCGGTCGACAATCACCGTGCCTTCGCTCGATTGCTCGATGATCTCGAACAGTGAACGGATCGCCAGGGTGCGAACGCGCTGGTAGTCCTTGAGGCTTTCGGTGGTGTTCATCGGAGTGTCCATTTTTGGAAATCAAGATCAAAAGATCGCAGGGATTATGCCAACCCCGGATGCGCCGCCGCCAACAGCTCTTTGGTGTATGGGTGCTGCGGTGATTCGAACACCGTGTGGCTAGCGCCGCTTTCCACCACTTTGCCGTCCTTGATCACGATCATGTCGTGGGCCAGGGCACGCACCACCGCCAGGTCGTGGCTGATGAACAGGTAGGTCAGGCCATATTTCTCCTGAAGCTGGCGGAGCAGGGCGACCACTTGTTTTTGCACCGTGCGATCGAGGGCCGAGGTCGGTTCGTCGAGCAGGATCAGCGCCGGTTTGAGCACCAGCGCGCGGGCAATGGCAATGCGCTGGCGCTGCCCGCCGGAAAATTCGTGCGGGTAGCGATGACGGCTTTGCGGATCGAGGCCGACTTCTTCCAGCACCCGGATTACCTGGGCTTCGCATTGGGCAGGGGTGGACTGGCTATGGACCTCAAGGCCTTCACTGATGATCTGCGCCACGGACATTCGCGGGCTGAGGCTGCCGAACGGGTCCTGGAACACCACCTGCATCTTCTTGCGCCATGGTCGCAGTTGCTTTTGCGTCAGGCCATCCAGCGCCTGCCCCTGAAAGCGAATGCTGCCTTCGGAATCAAGCAAGCGCAGGATCGCCTGGCCGAGCGTGGACTTGCCTGAACCGGACTCACCGACGATGCCCAGGGTCTTGCCGCGCTGAACGTTCAGGCTGATGCCGTCCACCGCTCGCAGGTACGTCTTACGCTGGAACAGCCCGCCACCGAGGGTGAACTGCACTTGCAGATTCTCCACTTCCAGCACGTTTTCACGCTCGTCCCGGGGCAGGGCTTCACCTTCCGGCTCGGCGTTCAGCAGCACGCAGCTGTAAGGGTGTTTCGGCTCGGTGAACAGCGTTTCGCAAGGTGCCTGCTCGACGATTTCCCCGGCGTGCATCACGCACACCCGCTGGGCCATGCTGCGCACCAGATTGAGGTCGTGGCTGATCAGTAGCAGCGACATGCCAAGCTGCTGTTGCAGGGATTTGAGCAGCCGCAGGATCTTGCGCTGCACCGTCACATCCAGCGCGGTGGTCGGCTCGTCGGCGATCAGCAATTCCGGTTCGCAGGCCAGGGCCATGGCGATCATTACCCGTTGTCGCTGGCCGCCGGACAGTTGATGAGGGTAGGCCTTGAGCCGCTCTTCGGGCTTCTGGATGCCCACCAGTTGCAGTAATTCCAGAATCCGCGCTTGCGCCGCTTTGCCACCCAGCCCTTTGTGCAGCAGCAGGGTTTCGCCGATCTGTTTCTCGATGCTGTGCAGCGGATTGAGGGAGGTCATCGGCTCCTGGAATATGATCGCGATCCGGTTACCGCGCAGTTCGCGCAAGACGTTAGCGTCGGCGCCGATCAACTCCTGGCCGCGATAGCGAATGCTGCCGGTGGTTTGCGTACCGTTTTCGGGCAGCAGTTGCAGGATCGAGTGGGCGGTCACCGACTTGCCGGATCCGGACTCGCCGACCAGCGCCAGGCATTCGCCGGGGCGAATGTCCAGAGATAGGTTGCGCACCACGGTCTGGCCACTGAAGGCCACGTTGAGGTCACGGATTTCGATCAGGTTGTCAGTCATTTCACCAGTCCGCTTCAAGAACGAGGGTCAAAGGCATCACGCAACGCCTCGCCAATGAACACCAGCAAAGAAAGAATCAGCGCCAGGGTGAAAAACGCCGTCAGCCCCAGCCACGGCGCTTGCAGGTTCTGTTTGCCTTGGCCAATCAATTCGCCCAGGGACGCACTGCCGGCCGGCATGCCGAAACCGAGGAAATCCAGCGCCGTGAGGGTGGATATCGCCCCGGTCAGGATGAACGGCAGATAACTCAGGGTGGCGTTCATTGCGTTGGGCAGAATGTGTCGCACGATCACCTTGCGGTCGGTCAGGCCCAACGCACGGGCGGCTTTGACGTATTCCAGGTTACGCCCGCGCAGGAACTCGGCGCGCACTACGTCCACCAGCGCCAGCCAGGAAAACAGCGCCATGATCCCCAACAGCCACCAGAAATTCGGCTCGACGAAGCCCGACAGGATGATCAGCAGGTACAGCACCGGCAGCCCCGACCAGACTTCCTGCAAGCGCTGACCAAGCAAGTCGACCCAGCCGCCGTAATAGCCCTGCAATGCACCGGCGGCGATACCGATCAAGGCGCTGATAAACGTCAGCATCAGCGCAAACAGGATCGACACCCGTGCCCCGAAAATCACTCGCGCCAGCACGTCCCGGGCCTGATCGTCGGTGCCCAGCCAGTTGACCTTCGACGGCGGACTTGGCGCCGGTTGATTGAGATCGTAATTGGGCGTGTCGTCGCTGAACGGGATCGGCGCAAACAGCATCCAGCCGTCGCCCTTGTGAATCAGCTTCTGCACGTAATCGCTGCGGAAATCGGCCTGAAACGGCAACTGGCCGCCGAACTCTTGCTCGGTGTGGCGTTTGAACGCCGGGAAGTACAGCGAGCCCTGATAACTGACCACCAGCGGTTGGTCATTGGCGATCAGTTCGCCGCCCAGGGTCAGCAGGAACAAACCGACAAACAACCACAACGACCACCAGCCCCGGCGGTTTTTCTTGAAGCGTTCAAAACGGCGACGGCCCAGCGGCGAGAGTTTGAGCATCAGGCGTTCCTCGCGGCGAAGTCGATACGCGGATCGACCAGGGTGTAGCACAGGTCACCGATGATTTTTATCAGCAGGCCGAACAAGGTGAAGATGAACAGCGAACCGAATACCACCGGATAGTCCCGCGATACCGCCGCTTCGTAACTCATGCGACCCAGGCCATCGAGGGAGAAAATCACTTCGATCAGCAGCGAGCCGGCGAAGAAAACGCTGATAAAGGCCTGGGGAATTCCCGAGACCACCAGCAGCATGGCGTTGCGAAACACATGGCCGTAAAGCACCTGGCGTTCGCTCAAGCCCTTGGCTCGGGCGGTGACCACGTACTGGCGGGTGATTTCATTGAGGAAGGAATTTTTTGTGAGGATGGTCAGGGTCGCGAAGCCGCCGACCACCAACGCCGTTACTGGCAGTACCAGGTGCCAGAAGTAATCGGCGATCTTGCCCACCGTCGACAGCGAATCGAAGTTGTCCGAGACCAGGCCGCGCACCGGAAACCAGTTCAACGAGGTGCCGCCGGCGAAGACCACGATCAGGAACATCGCGAACAGGAACGCCGGCATCGCGTAACCGATGATGATCGCGGTGCTGCTCCAGATATCGAAATGGCTGCCGTGGTGCACGGCCTTGCGGATGCCCAGCGGAATCGACACCAGATAAGTGATCAACGTCGCCCAGAGCCCGAGGGAAATGGTCACCGGCATTTTATCCAGGATCAGGTCGGTGACCGTGGCACCGCGAAAAAAGCTCTTGCCGAAGTCGAGGTGGGCATAGCTCTTGAGCATCAGCCACAAGCGTTCCGGCGCTGGCTTGTCAAAGCCGTATTGCTTTTCGATCTCCTTGATCAGCTGCGGATCGAGCCCGCGGCTGGCCCGAGAGCTGCCGTGCATGGTCTCACTGGAACCGCCGCCGACACTCGCGCCACCGATGCCTTGCAAGTGCGCGATGGCCTGTTCCACCGGGCCACCGGGTGCGGCCTGGACGATGGCGAAGTTGACCAGAAGAATGATCACTAAAGTCGGGATGATCAGCAGCAAGCGCCGCAGTACGTAAGCCCACATCAGTGCGACCCTCCGGATTTGCCGCGCTTGATGAGTTCGGCGGTCATCTGTTCGTTGGTCAGGGGTGTGGAGCTGACTTCCCACCAACTCTCGATGGCTTCGTCATTGCTTGCTTGTACAGAGGGAATGCCGAAGCGGTTCCACCACACGGTCGAACTGCCGGGCGGGTAATAGTTGGGAATCCAATAGAAGTTCCATTGCAGGACACGGTCCAGGGCATGGGCGTAGCGCAGCATGTCGGCCTGGGTGTTGGCGCGGACCAGGCCGTTGATCAACGTATCGACCGCCGGGTTCTTCAGCACCATGTAGTTGTTGGAGCCCGGATCGCTGGCCGCCGCCGAGCCAAAGTAGTTGTACAGCTCGTTACCCGGCGAGTTGGTGACCGGATAGCCGGTGACGATCATGTCGTAGTCCCGGGACATCAGGCGGTTGACGTACTGGGAGGCGTCGATGCGACGAATGTTCAGGTCGATGCCGATTTGTTTCAGGGTGCGCTTGTAAGGCAGCAGCAATCGGTCCATGCCGTTCTGGCTGATCAGGAAGGTGAAGCTCAGCGGTTGGCCTTCGGCGTTGACCAGTTGATCGCCATCGGGTTTCCAGCCGGCCTGTTCGAGCAGGTCCAGGGCTTGCAATTGCTTGTCGCGAATCACGCCGCTGCCATCGGTTTTCGGTGCTTCGAAGACCTGAGTGAAGACTTCGTCGGGGATCTGCCCGCGAAGCGGTTCGAGAATCGCCCGCTCACCCGCGTCGGGCAGTTGTCGGGCGGCGAGGTCGGTGTTGGAAAAGAAGCTCTGCTGGCGGATGTACAGGTCGCGCATCATCTGCCGGTTGCTCCACTCGAAGTCCCAAAGCATGGCCAGCGCCTGGCGCACGCGGCGGTCCTGGAACATCGGGTTTTGCAGGTTGAACACAAAGCCTTGGGACGGTTGTGGTGCCTGCGTTGCCAGGTGGGCTTTTTGCAGACGACCGTCGCGCAAGGCCGGGCTCTCGTAGCCGATGGAGTAGGCGGTGGCGGAGAATTCGCGGTTGTAGTCGTAGGCGCCGCCACGCAGGACCTGACGGGCGACGTCGGTGTCGCCGAAGTACTCGATGCTGAAATGATCGAAGTTGTAGAGGCCGCGACTGACCGGTAAATCCCTGGCCCACCAGTCGGCGTTACGCTCGAAGGTGATGCTGCGCCCGGAGTCGACCTTGCTCACGCGGTACGGCCCGCTGCCCAGCGGCGGCTCGTAACCGCCACCGTTGGCGAAGTCGCGGGTTTTCCACCAGTGTTCGGGAAGCACCGGCAAAGTGGCGATGTCGAGGGGCAGGGTGCGGTTTTCGTTGCTCTTGAAGTCGAACCGAATGGTTTGCGGTGATTCCACTTCGACGCCTTTGACGTCGGCGAATTGCGTGCGATAGCGCAGGCTGCCCTGGGTCATCAGCAGGTCGAAAGTGTAGCGCACGTCTTCGGCGGTGATCGGCTTGCCATCGGCGAAACGGGCCTTCGGGTTCAGGTAGAAACGCAGGGACAGTCCATCGTCGGAACGCTCCATCTGCTGCGCCACCAGGCCGTACACGGTGTAGGGTTCGTCCAGTGAACGCACGGCCAGGGGCGAGTAGATCAAGCCATCGACTTGTGTGACGCCAATCCCTTTGTCGATGTACGGCAGGATGTGGTCGAAATGACCGATTTCCAGCGCCGAGCGACGCATCGTGCCGCCCTTGGGCGCTTGCGGGTTGGTGTAGTCGAAATGACTGAAACCGGCGGGATACTTCGCCGGTTCACCGTACACGGTCAACGCCTGTTGCGGTGCAGCGCTCACACCGGCGGCGCCCAACAGCAGGGCCACGGCAGTGAACAGTAAAGTGGGGAAAGCCAGTCGCATTGTCAGCCTTAGAGCCGGGTGATCGATAAGCACAATTTGTACGCTAGCGGCGCGTCCCTCGCCAGCCGTATCACGTAACGAAAACACAACGGCCCACCAAAAGGCGGGCCGTTGTGGAGAAAACTCAGGGGTTGATCAGTCCTGACGGCTGGTCACTTCCAGCAGGTGGTAACCGAACTGGGTCTTGACCGGGCCTTGCACCACGTTGATTGGCGCGCTGAAAACCACGGTGTCGAATTCCTTGACCATCTGGCCTGGACCGAACGAACCCAGGTCACCGCCCTGGCGGCTTGATGGGCAGCTGGAGTTGGCTTTGGCGACTTCGGCGAAATCGGCGCCGGCTTCGATCTGGGCCTTGAGTTCGTTGCACTTGGCTTCGCTGGAAACCAGGATGTGGCGGGCGGTGGCTTTGGCCATGGGAAAATACTCCATTCAATGTTCAGTAAAGTGCGGAGCCTACCGGATTCAGAGGGCTATTTCTTCTCAAAATGCCGTCCAGCTTAAGGCATTGTCTAAAGCCCGGCATTTCTTAAGCGTTCGGCATGTTGCACATACAGGTCAATGGGGTCGATGCCCTTGCGGACTTGACCTGTGGTCTGGCTGAGGCTGTCCAGATGATCCAGCGGATAGTCGGAACGGATCACTTTACCCAGATGGGAGCTGAACCGGCCGACCATGCCGTCATTCTGCTCGGCTTCGGTGGTGAAGTAGTGGGAGAACGCCCGCAGGAACCCGTGCAGCGGGTTGAGCGCATAGAGCCCTTCGTCGAGGATGTTTCCCTGCAGGGTGCCGCTCCAGGAGTAGTAGCGTACGCCGTTCACCAGTTCGCGACCCTTGCCGCCCCAGGTTTTCGGCAACCCTTGAGGGTACTTGTCGTTGAATGCGCCGACACCTTCGGTGGTCAGCGCGTTGAGTGCGGCGATGGCGTTCTGCGGCAGGTGCCGGTTGCCGCTGAGCAACGACAGGAAGTCGGCGAACAGGGTGGCCACCGCTCCGGCGACCTGTTCTGGCAGGCGCCCGGGCGTCAGCGCCTTGCGCAGGAAGTCGGCCAGTTCTGAGCCGTGGTTCGGCCCGCTGACCGATGTCACTGAAGCGACCATCTGTGGCGCCAGCGCCCCCGCATATCGTGCAGCCAGTGCGCCCTGGCTGTGACCAATCAGGTTGACTTTGCTTGCACCGGTTCCTTGCAGTACCCGTTCGATCTGCACCAGCAACTGTTCGCCACGGGTTTCATTGCTGTGGGTCGCCGACAGGTGCGGGATGAAAACCCTCGCACCGGCGCTTCTCAGGGCCTGTTTGACGTCATGGAACAGTTCGAGTTTGCCGATGCGATCAAAGCCGAAGAGCCCGTGGACCAGCAGGATCGGATAGTCAGTGGTTGCATTCCGTAGCATGTACATTTCCTTTTTCGGAGTAGGTCAGGTGTGTGCTCAAGGGGGCACTCTAAAGCACACCCACCGCTCGGCGATGTATGAAAAAGCCGCTGTAACCTGATGAAAACGGAATAGAAATCGTACGAAAACTCGAATGAGCGTGAGGTCTTGGTCGGAATATCCGGACATCTTTTTAACGATGGCCGAGATATTTCTTTCAATGACCTACCGCTGGTAGGTCATTTTTCCGTGTAAACCGACCCGATCGCCCTGCATCGCGGATCTCGGTGCCACCGCTTACTTTGGCTACTGAGTGCTTCGTTGTGCACGAAGTCGCTCGGCGCCCTGCAACAACAATTGTTCCGTCCCGGTCCAGCCAAGGCAGCCGTCCGTTACCGACACCCCGTACCGCAACGAAGGGCTCAACGGTTGGCAGCCTTCGAACAGATGACTTTCAATCATCATGCCGACCAGCGAGCGATCACCTTGCAGGCGTTGTTCCAGCACGTCGTTGAACACGGCGGGCTGACGTAACGGATCTTTACCGCTGTTGGCGTGGCTGCAGTCGACCATGATCCGCGCCGGAATCTTGAGTCTGGTCAAGTCGCTGTGCACTTTGGCAATGCTGTCGCGGTCGTAGTTCGGCCCGCGATGGCCACCGCGCAATACCAGGTGAGTGTCGGGGTTGCCCGGTGTCTGGATAATCGCAGGATGGCCCTGGCTGTCGACACCGAAATGGCGGTGCGGATGAGCGGCCGAGCGCATGGCGTCGCTGGCGACAGCCACACCACCATCGGTGCCGTTCTTGAACCCTACCGGCATGCTCAGGCCACTGGCCATTTCCCGATGGATCTGCGATTCGGTGGTGCGGGCGCCGATCGCGACCCAGCTCAGCAGGTCGTCAAAGTAACCGGCGGCCATCGGTTGCAGCAGCTCGGTGGCAACGGGCAGGCCCAGTTGGAGCATTTCGCGCATCAATTCGCGGGACAGGGTCAAACCGCCCGCCATGTCATCGCTGCCATCCAGGTGTGGGTCGTAGGCCAGGCCTTTCCAGCCGACCGTGGTGCGGGGTTTTTCGACGTAGGCGCGCATCACCAGCAGCATCTCGTCGCCGACTTGTGCAGACAGACGGGCCAGGTTGGCGGCGTATTCGAGGGCAGAACGTGGGTCGTGAATCGAGCAGGGACCGACGATCACCAGCAGACGGGAGTCTTCACCGTTGAGGATCGCGCGGACGGCCTGGCGGTGGGCGGCGACTTGTTGGGTCAGGGCATTGCTGAGTGGCAGTTGCTGTTTGAGTTGCAATGAGCTGGGCAGACGCAAGGTCAGCGCTTCATTGGCAGGGCTCAAGGTGGACAGCGGCAGAGCAGAGACGGACGAGTTCATATTCAGGCTTCCTGGGCTGGCGGCGGGGTCGTCCCGCGCGCTCGGCCCTAGTGGGGTGTTCGACAATTGGCCGGATTGGCTGCGTGTGTGTGCTTGCCACCTGTGGGTGACCGATCGGAGGCGGCAGGCTGTCCCGAGCGGAAGCTGGTAAATCGCCAGGCGGTAAAAGTGTCGTAACGGTAATAAGTGGCGTAATTCATGTCGTAAATCCTCAAGTTGTCTGGTGTAACGCAAAAAATGTTCAGGGCTGAAAAAACAAAACCCCCGGTCGGGAGGCCGACCGGGGGTTGAGAATTCTCTGGTGGCGACCCGTTTAAAGTGGGCGCCGTGTGGGTATCAGGCGCGCCAGTGGCTAAACCAATACCCAAAATAAAAGCTGACCGAAGCACAAACGTCATTCACCCGGGCAGCCGCAACCGAGCGCGGGACGCTGGTGGTACGAAGCGGTGAGAGGGCGTTGAACATGGTCTGTCTCCGATGAATGAGCCGAGCTTACTAGAGGCCGGTGCGCGGATTCAATCAGAAAATGCTATCGGGCATCACGGGACGTTTCTATCGGTTGGGTACGTCGCGGGTTGTGACACACTTTACGCAACGGGCGGCGTGTAACCGGCGTCCAAACCATCAACGTCACAAGGACGAACCATGACGACACTGACCATCGCCGCCGCACAATCGATCTCCGTCGCTGGTGATCTTGCCGCCAATATTGCCCGGCACCTGCGCTTCATGCAGGTTGCCGCGGAGCGGGGCGTGCAATTTCTGGTGTTTCCAGAACTGTCGCTGACCGGGTACGAGCGTGGTCTGGCAGCGGAGCTGGCCATCGTGCCAGACGCCAGAGTGCTGCAACCACTGCGCGATTTTGCGCGGGAGGTCGGTGTGACCGGTGTCGTCGGGATGCCGATTCGTCTGTCGGACGATTCGCCGGTGTTGATCGGTGCCCTGGTATTGGGGGCCGATGGTTCGCTCGAGATCTACAGCAAGCAGCATTTGCACCCAGGGGAGGAGGTGGCATTTGCCCCGGGAACAGGCGGTTCGACGTTGAAGATCGGTACCGACACCGTCGCGTTGGCGATATGCGCCGATTTTTCTCACGCCAGTCATGCAGCCGCCGCGGCACGGCAGGGCGCTGATCTTTATGCCGCGGGCGTGTTGATTACAGAAAGCGGCTACGCTCCAGATACCGCACTGTTGCAAGGTTATGCCCGCACCCACTCGATGGCGGTACTGATGGCCAACCATGGTGGCGCAACGGGTGGCTGGGAGTCGGCAGGGCGTAGTGCAATCTGGGCGGCGGACGGCTCGTTGGTTGCGGCGGCACCGGGGACGGGGAATCTCATGGTGGTTGCTCGTCGCAATGCTGACGGCTGGAAGGGGCAAATCGTGACTGTCGCGGAGGCTTGAATGGGGTTCGAATTGCGCCCGGCAACGTCTCGTGACCTGGACTTCGCACGTGACCTGACTTGTCGAAATATGCTGCGCTACTACATTCAACATGAACTGTTGTGGCAGGACGAGGCTTTCGATGTTGCTTGGGAGGGACGCGAAAACTGGCTGATTGTGCGTGATGACACACTGATGGGGTATGTCAGCCTGAGCCGTGACGCCAGCGCCTTGTATATCCGCGAATTGCATTTACTTGAAGCGTACCGGGGGCTGGGCGCCGGTTCGTGGGTGATCGATCAGGTATTCGCCATGGCCTGCAAGGAACGGCGCCCGGCATTGCGTCTGACCGTATTTGAAAATAATCCGGCAAAAATACTTTACGAGAGAAAAGGACTGAAGGTGGTCGGCAAGGACCAGTGTTTCCTGAGAATGCAGCGTGATATCAATGGACTGCATCGCTGAAACACACTGCCAGCAAGCCTCGCCAGAAGAATTGACACTTTTTATATGCTGCTTTCCGCTAGGTCTGCCAGTCGCTTTTTGCTAAGGTGTCCGGCAACCCAATAAGACCAAATCGCGAGGTGTCTGCTTGATTAGGGTGCTAGTAGTCGATGACCATGATCTCGTTCGTACAGGCATTACACGAATGCTGGCTGACATCGATGGCCTGCAAGTAGTCGGTCAGGCCGAGTCGGGAGAGGAATCCCTGCTCAAAGCGCGTGAGTTGAAACCCGATGTGGTGCTGATGGACGTCAAGATGCCCGGGATCGGCGGTCTTGAAGCCACGCGCAAATTATTGCGCAGTCATCCCGACATCAAAGTCGTCGCGGTCACCGTGTGCGAAGAAGATCCGTTTCCTACCCGCCTGTTACAGGCAGGTGCCGCGGGCTACCTGACCAAGGGCGCCGGACTGCCGGAAATGGTCCAGGCCATTCGCCTGGTGTTTGCCGGGCAGCGCTATATCAGCCCGCAAATTGCCCAGCAACTGGCGATCAAATCGTTCCAGCCAACCAACGATTCGCCGTTCGACGCCTTGTCTGAGCGGGAAATCCAGATTGCGTTGATGATTGTCGGCTGTCAGAAGGTGCAGATCATCTCCGACAAACTGTGCCTGTCGCCAAAAACAGTGAATACCTACCGTTACCGTATTTTCGAAAAGCTTTCGATCAGCAGCGATGTCGAGTTGACGCTGTTGGCGGTTCGTCACGGCATGGTTGATGCCAGCCTCTGAAAATGACTGAAACCTTCGATCCAAGTGCTTTTCTGTCGACGGTCAGTGGGCGGCCGGGTGTCTATCGCATGTTCGACAGCGATGCCCGTCTGCTTTATGTCGGCAAAGCCAAGAATCTCAAGAAACGTTTGGCGAGTTACTTCCGCAAAACCGGTCTGGCCCCCAAGACCGCCGCGCTGGTAGGCCGTATCGCCCAGGTCGAAACCACCATCACGGCCAACGAAACAGAGGCCTTGCTACTCGAGCAGACGCTGATCAAGGAATGGCGCCCGCCGTACAACATCCTGCTGCGCGACGATAAGTCCTACCCTTATGTCTTTCTCTCGGATGGCCAGTTCCCGCGTTTGAGCATCCATCGCGGAGCGAAAAAGGCCAAGGGCAAGTATTTCGGCCCTTACCCCAGCGCAGGAGCGATCCGCGAAAGCCTGAGCCTGCTGCAAAAGGCTTTTTTTGTACGTCAGTGCGAAGACAGCTATTACAAGAACCGCACGCGACCTTGCCTGCAATACCAGATCAAGCGCTGCAAGGCGCCGTGTGTCGGCCTGGTCGAGCCCGAAGTGTATGCCGAAGATGTTCGCCACTCGGTGATGTTTCTTGAAGGGCGCAGCAACGCGTTGGCGGACGAGTTGTCCGCGGCCATGGAGGAAGCGGCGGTCAATCTGGAGTTCGAACGGGCCGCCGAATTGCGCGACCAGATCTCATTGCTGCGGCGGGTCCAGGACCAGCAGAGCATGGAAGGCGGGACGGGCGATGTCGATGTGATCGCAGCGTTCGTCAATCCGGGTGGCGCCTGTGTGCACTTGATCAGCGTACGCGGCGGTCGGGTGTTGGGGAGCAAGAACTTCTTCCCGCAGGTGGGTATTGAAGAAGACGTTTCCGAAGTCATGGCGGCGTTTCTCGGCCAGTACTTCATCAGCAGTCCCGAACGCGACTTGCCGAGCGAGCTGATCGTCAACGTGGTTCACGAAGACTTTCCGACCCTGATTGCGGCCATTGAAGAGCTGCGCGGTCGTGAACTGACCATCAGTCATCGTGTACGGGGCACCCGCGCGCGCTGGCAGCAATTGGCGGTCACCAATGCCGAACAGGCGCTGGGCGCACGTCTGGCGAACCGGCAACACGTCGCGGCACGTTTCGATGCCCTGGCCGAAGTGCTGAGCCTGGACGAGCCGCCGCAACGTCTCGAGTGCTACGACATCAGTCATTCCAGTGGCGAGGCCACCGTGGCGTCGTGCGTGGTGTTCGGCCCGGAAGGCCCGATCAAGTCCGACTACCGCCGCTACAACATCGAAGGCGTCACGCCAGGCGACGACTATGCCGCGATGCACCAGGCCCTGACCCGACGCTTCAGCAAGTTGAAGGACGGGGAGGGCAAACTGCCGGACATTCTGCTGGTCGACGGTGGTAAAGGTCAGCTGTCGATGGCCCGTGACGTGCTCAATGAGCTGGCCGTGCCCGACCTGATTCTGCTGGGCGTGGCCAAGGGGGCGACGCGCAAGGCCGGTTTCGAAACCTTGTACCTCAACGATGCGGCCCATGAATTCACCTTGCGCGGTGATTCCCCCGCGCTGCATTTGATCCAGCAGATCCGCGACGAAGCTCACCGTTTTGCCATCACCGGGCACCGTGCACGGCGCGGTAAAACCCGCCGCACCTCGACGCTTGAGGGGGTTGCCGGTGTCGGACCGACACGTCGACGGGATTTGTTGAAACATTTTGGTGGATTGCAGGAGCTGTCTCGTGCCAGCATCGAAGAGATCGCCAAAGCACCCGGGATCAGTAAAAAGCTCGCAGAGTTGATTTATGCAAATCTGCACAGCGAGTAGAATGCCCAACTCACCTCGTAGCCAGTTGTGTCGATGAATATCCCTAATCTGATTACCGTTCTACGCGTCCTGCTCATCCCGATCTTCATTTTGCTGTTTTACTTGCCTTACCACTGGAGCTATCTGGCGTCGGCTTCGGTTTTTGCCTTTGCCGCCGCGACCGACTGGCTGGACGGGTATCTGGCCCGACGTCTGGAACAAAGCACACCGTTCGGGGCTTTCCTCGATCCTGTTGCGGACAAGCTGATGGTCGCCGTTGCGCTGGTGCTGCTGGTGCAAGAACACGGCAACCTGTGGCTCACACTGCCGGCCGCCGTCATCATCGGTCGCGAGATCGTCGTATCGGCACTGCGCGAGTGGATGGCCGAACTCGGTGCCCGTGCCCATGTGGCGGTATCGAACCTGGGCAAATGGAAAACCGCCGCGCAAATGCTGGCGCTGGTGATCCTGCTGGCCAATCCGTCGGACTTCAGCTTCTGGGTCCTGATGGGCTACGCTTTGCTGATGGTGTCCGCTGGCCTGACCTTGTGGTCCATGGTCCAGTACTTGCGGGCCGCCTGGCCGCATCTGAAGACGGATGTGGAAAAGAAATAAAACTTTTTTGAATCAAGGGGTTGACGGGGCATCTGGATTCTATAGAATGCGCCTCACCAAGACGCGGGAATAGCTCAGTTGGTAGAGCACGACCTTGCCAAGGTCGGGGTCGCGAGTTCGAGTCTCGTTTCCCGCTCCAATTATTGCGCTGCAGAGTTCCACTGAATTCTGTAAGCGATTGAAATCAGGGCCTTCGGGTCCTTTTTTCGTTCCGGCGGGAACAACTGAAATCCAGCACTATCCGGTGCGTTTAAGTCCAGGATTAAGTCCAGGATTCTGATGCGTACGGAATCGGTTTGTTGCTGGAGCAGTTTACGTAGCGAGATGAGCATCTGGCCCTGACTCTGTTCAGGAGCTCGCGATGGCACTCTCAGAAATGTCTATTCGGCACGCCCGAATCACTGGTATTGACTACACGCTCGGTGACAGTGACGGCCTCACGCTCAATGTGACGGCCAGCGGTGGAAAGATCTGGCTTTTCCGTTACTACTGGACGGGCAAGCAGAAGCGCATGTCCTTGGGTTGTTACCCGCAAATTAGCCTCAAAGAAGCGCGTACCCGTCGTGATGAAGCGCGTGCCTTGGTTGCCCAAGGCATCAATCCCTATGAGCACCGTAAACAGCAGCGCCGTGCTGTTCGTTTTGCGACAGAGCATACCTTCGAGGCCGTGTTCGATCAGTGGGTGGAGTTCCGCAGGCTGAGCCTAAAGGAAGGGCGCCAGAGCACGCTCTCGCAAATCTTGAGAATCTTCAATAAGGACGTCTTGCCCACCCTGGGTGGGCGGTCCATCTACGATATCGGTCGTCACGATCTGCTGGATTTGCTAAGCAGGATCGAACAACGCAAGGCATTAACGACAGCTGAAAAGTGCCGGACCTAGTTCAACCAATTATTCCGCTATGCGCTGGTGAAGATCGAGGGGCTGGAACACAATCCGGCTTCAGACCTCGATGTTGTCGCACTCCCCAAACCTCCGGTGTCACACAATCCGTTTCTTCGTATGGACGAGCTGCCTGCGTTGATGACTGCTCTCCGAAACTATGGTGGAGCGAACCAAACACACCTTGGCCTTCGATTGTTGTTGCTGACCGGTGTCCGCACGGGTGAGCTACGCTTGGCGACACCCGACCAGTTCGATCTGGAGCAGCGGTTATGGATCATACCGGCGGAGGTGGTGAAGCAACTCCAGTTAGCTATGCGGAAGCCAGGTAAGCAGGTCGCTAATATACCGCCCTACATCGTCCCGCTCTCGGTCCAGGCGCTTGAAATAGTGCGCCAGATGCTGAGCCAAGTTGTCCCTGCGCAGCGTTATCTGTTCGCGCACCGGAGCGACCTAAGCAAGCGCATTAGCGAGAACACCTTGAATGGAGCGTTGCGTCGAATGGGGTATGCCGACCAACTGACCGGTCATGGGATGAGGGCTACGATTTCGACGGCGCTTAATGAGATTGGCTACCCCAAGGTATGGGTCGACGCGCAGCTTTCTCATGCCGATCCAGACAAGGTGAGTGCGGCCTACAATCACGCGGAATATGTCGAGCAGCGTCGGACCATGATGCAGGATTGGGCGAATAGATTGGACCTTTGGGGGCAGGGGAAACCGAAAGCAGCAAGTTCTCCGCTGACTATTCGTTTGGAGGGCGCAGCTTCGCTGCCCTTACTGGAAAACGCGAACGCAAATGCCGTTCTATACAGCAGCTTTCCACCGGCTACCGCCCCAGCGACGATGCTGATCAGTAGCGAGAAGGTCCCCATTGGGTCCAACCAATCGCCTGTCGTGCCCGCTCCAATGCAAACTGAAAAACCTCACAAATCTCACGTGTCTGAAATCCAGCGTGAACGGGCCGAAATGTTGGCCACGTTTGAGGCTTCGAGTAGCTTGCCGCTGCTGGTCTTCGCCAGACTGGCAGGTAAATCACGCGATCAGATCAATCGCGATATCAAGTCTCGACGTCTTCTGTCCCTGAGCTTGGGGAATCGTGGTCAACGTATTCCCGATTGGCAGCTTGACCCATTGCGGCACAAGTTGGTGCTTGCCGCGTTAGCGCGATTTCCGGATGTGGATGCATGGACTCTTTATCGGGCTCTCTGTATGCCTCATAAGCGACTGAAAGGTCGTTCGCCAATCGATGGGCTCACTATGGATAATTTCGAGTTTACCGCGCGGATTGTCTGCAGGGTCCTGGGCTCGAACTGATATTCCCGTTGCTCGAACAGATCGATAATCAGCTCTCGCTAACCGAGATGACCCAGAAGGAGGCGAGCTATCGGCTGTTGTCCAGTGACACCGCCGAGCCGGTGTCGTCCATCTATCTGAAACTCTATACGTTTATGATGGCGAGGATGTTCTCTCTCGGTATACCTACCCCGTTTCCTATGAAGGTATGTGTAAGATGTGTATCTCCATTCTCGGAAAGGAGGTAACCCCAAAGTACAGAGCAATAGGTTTCGAGGTCTGAGGTTGCGCCTTTGAATTTCACTACGACTGGCTTCAGCTTTTCTCGAATGACCCCGTCGAGGTCAATCAAATCGCCATGTCCCACAAAACTATTTCCCCAGAGATCTTGAATGGCCTCTGGTATCTGGTAGCGAATGCCGTTTTCACTCGAGCTTGCCGCAGCTAGGGTGTTCCAAGCGTAAGGTCCCGTGCCCTTTGCCGTTGAGCCTTCAAGCTCACTTCGAAAAGCTACTATTCTGCAGCTTTCCTTGAGTGCTGCCTCTCTATTCTCTTCTGGAATCAACGCCGAAATCTTTTCGATAAACCGCCTAATACCGGCAGACGAGCCAAGTAGTCCCTCATCAAACCATGAGGGAGACCCGTCGTAGCTCGTCGAATGATAGTAAGCGGCATGCGTTAGTTCGTATCGAGGAGTTGACTTCAATAGCTGGTTAATTACAGCAGGGAAGTAAGGCGATAAAAGCTCTGTGTCGCTTTTCGCTATTTCGACTATATCGGGGTGAGTAAGGATTCTTTCAATTTCTTTCTCTGTGACGGTGTAGATATTCGCGAGAGATCTGAATGCATCTTCTTTATTATCACAGCTAGGGATAAAGCTCATCTCAAAGGCTCCCGGCCTGCTCGTTGGAGGTGCGGCAGGGAGAATAGCAGGTCGCGTTGTGATTACGGATAGATCCAGGCGACTCGGCCTTTGAGCAGCGACCCGTCATCCAGATCATTCTCTATGAGGCCACCTGAATCTTCCCTAGTTTTGTAGATGCCCTGATCGGACGCTATGGGGCGTGGATTCAACCGGAGGACGGCTAAAGCCGAAATAATACATATTCGAAATTAATCTGTTTGGTAACTATCGGTGTGCTATTCCAAGTGAAGCAAGCCCTGACTCTCCAGAAAGACAATTATCCTTTACTGGAATCAACGCCACTTGACGCTCCGCGCGAATTACTTCGCCATGTACCGCTTCGTGCGAGATGCTTGGATTGAAATACCATGATTTCCGAGGAAAAAGATGGAGCGAGCAGTTGTCCTGATCGGTGTTAGTAAAATCCGGGGCTTGCCGGAACTTTCCGCCGTTGGGGAAGGAATCAGGCAGATGAAACGATGGGCCGAGTCTCAGGGTATCGGCGGAGACTACCTCATAGTGCTATGCGACGAAATCTCTGGCGAGGTGCGGGCCCATCAGGTGAGCGACGCGATCGCGGAGCTGGTCGGGCGTGGCACCGTTGGACAACTCATCGTCTACTTCGCGGGACACGGCATTCATAACCGCGGCGAGCGCTGGCTGCTGTCGCGTGCGCCGATTAGCACGGGAGAGGCGGTCAACGTAGAGGGCAGCATCCAGCTCGCGCGCTATTGCGGCATCCCTCACGTCGTACTCATTTCGGATGCCTGCAGAACGGCGCCGGATGGTATCCAGGCCACGCAGGTAACGGGCACCGAAATTTTCCCGAACGACGTAACCTGCGATTTTGAACAAAAAGTCGATGTTTTTTTCGCGTGTTCGCGTGGCAACGCTGCCTATGAGATACGCAACGTCACCGAGTCCGCCGAACGCTACGGCGCGATCTATTCTGAAGCCCTCGTCGAATGCCTGCGCGGTATGCACGGCGGAATCATCGAACCCGAGACGGACGAGACGTCCCGCACAGGCGTGATCCGCGCGGACCGCTTGCACGAGCAGTTGAAGTGCCTGGTTCCGGCGCGTCTGGAAAAGCGCTTCGGTCCACTTAATCAGCTCAACCAGATTCCGGATGCGCGCATCGTGTCGCGCAAGGAATGGCTGTCGAAAGTGCCTTTGCAACTTCGCATGCGCGGACACGGAGCGTCGCTGTCGCCAAGACCCTCGCCAGCGGATGTGATTGAAAAAATGATTTCCGGGACGGTCACTTCTGAACGAGTTCAAAAGTACTTATTGCCGCCGCCCCTGCCTTGGAGCGTCGAGATGAGTTCGTTCAGGTCTTGCTTTCAGCGTCGGCTCATGGAGCGAGACACGCCCTTTAAGATTCAGGGCTGCAGTTTCGAGGTGTTGGGTGAAGAACTGCGCTCAGTAGCTGTTCCTTCGACCGCGACGGCTACAATGCATCCGTCGAAATTGGCCGCGACCATAAAAACGGACGAGCCCGTCGTGAATGTACTGCTACGGTTCAGTAGCGGCGCCGTTACAGTGCTTCCCACCATCGCCGGGCTACAGACGCGACTTGTATTTGAGCCTGGTCATCCGACCGGGGCAGGAACCAGCTTGCTCGTGGACGTAAGTTACCAACTGGTCGGAGGCCGGGACGCGGGTTGCGAGAAAGCATGGGATTTCGGACTGGACGACCTCAGGTCCGCAATTTCGGCGGCTGCCAACGACGGACAATTGCGCCTTAACGAATCGGTGCTGGATGCGTTGACGGACTACGTCTGCACTCCGTCCAATGAAGATATTGGGCTCGCGCTCTACTGCGCTTACTGCTGTCACGAAGCGCAACGATCCGATCTGATTCGCCGGCTTGCCGGAATGGTCGAGATACGCTTCGGCGCGAGGCTGTTCGACCTGAACCTGCTCGGCTGGGGTGGCGCCCCGTCCGTCCCTTTACGTATCACGCACGGCAGCCCTGGCTTGCCGTTGCTTTCCCAGGGTTGGGCCCTTCTGCCTGCCTTCCGCACTTGCATTCCGGAGGCGCTCTTATCGCTCGAACGATATCTGCTTCCGTCACTGTGGACCTTGTTCGAGGCAAGGGCTCACGACCCGATCTACACCGCAATGATACAAGGGGAACTCCAGTGAAGTGCAACCTAGTATTCGTGCACGGCCGCTCGCAGGAAATGAAGGATGCCTCAGCCCTGAAGAAAGAGTGGTTGGAGGCGTTAGACTCCGGACTCGCGTCGGCCGGCCTGTCTCTTCCGCTGCCGGCCGAGGATGTACACTTTCCCTATTACGGGCAGACGCTCTACGATCTAGTAAACGATACTCCAGCCGAGCATGTCGCCGAAGTAATCGTACGAGGCGCCGCGCAAAGCAGCGCCGAGCGAATCTTCATTCAACAAGTGCTCGAGGAGGTGGCGGCGCTTAGTTCGCTCACACCTAAGCAGATCGAGGCCGAGGACGAGAACCGCACCGTCGCTCGCGGCATGCTCGACCACGAGGCATACCTGCTCGCAATTCTGAGGGCGCTGGACCGCAACGTACCCTTCGCCAGCGGCGCGAGCATCGCGCTCGCCACCCGCGACGTGCATCGATATCTGACGCGCCCGGGTATCCGCGACCGCATTGAGGCTGGCGTGCGCACGGCATTGAGCGTGGACACGCCGTCGGTGGTAGTGGCGCATTCGCTCGGCACGGTGGTCGCGTATAACCTTTTGCGCCGCGAAGCCGAAACGTGCGGCTGGAAAGTGCCAATGCTGATCACGCTGGGATCGCCGCTCGGCGTGCGGGCCATTCGTTTGCGCCTTGCGCCCATCGTGCATCCCGTGGGTGTCGCAGCATGGTTCAACGCACGCGATCCGCGCGACTTGGTTGCGCTTCATCCGCTCGACACGGAATCGTTTTCTATCAAGCCGGCGATCGAGAACAAGAACGACGTCGTGAACGACACCGAGAACCGTCACGGCATTTCCGGTTATTTGCGCGACCCGGAAATTGCCCGACGCATTCACGATGCGCTCACTTGCGCCAGCGAGCACCACGTGCCGCATAGGAGCGACATCGATTGACAACATGACAGCCCGATGCAGTTGCAGTCGCCCGGGCTAGTACCCACGTTCTAGGAGCTGGATATGGACAGGTGCTTTCTTGAACGCCCGTGCGAGCGACGCGTGCTGCCGCTGCCGTCGACGGAACTCTTTCGCGACGCTGCCAACGGCAATCCGACATGGGACGCCTTACGCACTCTCGAGAAGGATGCGGCCGACGGCAGATGGATCGACTTCAGGTGGCGTCGCTCGGGTGAGGAGTGTATTGCGGAGTTGCTACGCCAGCATCGCATGGCGTTCGAAGCTGAGTGCTCGGGTCGCTTCGAGAGCGCTGCCTATTTCTGGGACGAGTTGCTTCATTGCCTGCGCAAGGAGTGGCCGCGTGACGCGCATTGGGAAGCAGCGGCGCGCAAGCTCGAATGCCCGGACGTACCCGACGGCGCCGCGCTGCGCACGCTACTCACCGACGAACTGTTTCTCGATTCTATGTGCGCATTTGTAAACGGTTGCGTCGACCAGGGCTCGGCCAAAGTGAGTGAGCGCGTGCCGTGGCAGGGGACATGGATCGAGGCCATGCTGGCTTTGTGTCAACTCGGTGGAGCCGATCTGGGCACGATCCGGTTGCCTCTCCTCAGACTTCAGATCGATGCGCTGGCGAACGCAGGAGAATACAGCGAGGCTATCACCAGACTGGTCAAAGAGACCGATTCGAAAATGAAGGAGGCGCTCTCGGAGCGCCTGGCGAGCCTCAAACTAGAACGCGCGTGCAGGCAACTGAAGTTCGACGCGGCGAAGAACATCATCGTACTGCGGCCGGCGATTAAGGACCTCGAAATTCTCGTTAACGCGCATCCCGATCGCCTCCAGATCCATGAACATCTTGGCCAAGCGTACCACCTGCTCAGCGTACAACTCGCCAACGACAACTCTTGCGCGCAGGCGCTCGTGGCGTCGGATAAGGCCACGCGGCTATATCCCGCGTTGAGGGAGGCCAGTGAAACGTTTGCTCAGCTCGTCGAGCAGATGCAACAGCTTCAGACGAAAACCGAAGAAGTCATGAAGGAGCTCAAGAGATCGAAAGGCAAGCAACTTAGCGAAACCGGAAAGAAGCTCTTCTTGGATGCGCAAGCAGGCTTCGGTCCGCTCGAGGCGTTCAGACAGTCGGCGGAAGCGGCTGCACTTAGCGACAGGCAACTCGTTGCTTCCGATGCGGGCTTGTGGCGCGAACTGACTGGCGAGCCCTTGCCGGCGCGACCCGCCAATGGCGCACTCGCGGCGCTGCGTGAGGTGGTGATCGAGATCTACAGCTCCGAAGCGGACACGCAGTCCGAGCTTGCTGAAGCGTTCGATGGCATGAGGGCGGCGAATGCCGAGTTGCCCGCCATTGACGCGCAGCGCGTTGCCTCGTTCATCGTGCGACGTCGTCGTGAGAACGGCGCGCAAGGAGACCCGGATGCTCAGGCAAGCGATACTCCAGTGGAGTCGGACGTAGCGCCCGTGCTCACAATCCCGCCGGCGTCGGCCGTCAGTGGAGACCGTGTGTCGTTTCGCGACTGGTACGCCGGTTCAGCCGCGACAGGCGCGCGCAGGTTGGCTCTCGCGGCCGCGCTGAGCGTTACCGTCGCCGCTGCGTTCTCCGCGATCGAAATACCCGCGCACCGAACCCGCGACGAAGCTGTGTGGCAAATCGCGAACGCATCCTCCGCCGATTACGATTCGGTCATTGAGGCGTCGGAGCGTTTTCTCCAAGCGCGGTCGTTTGGGATCGGCGATCCGCGCGAGCCAGGCGTGTGGGACGCCTATGCCAAGGCATTCCTCGGCTGGTTCGCGACCGTGGAGAATCTTCGCGAACCGCATGCCGCGGCCCGTATCGATACCTATCGCAAACTGGCATTGCAAGGAGTGCAATTATGAAACGGTTGGTGTCCACTGTTGCGATTTTCGTGTTGATCGCGAGCGCGGGGCAGGTCGCTTATTTGTACGCGACACGCGGTGTAGACCATTCGGTCTCCGTATCTATGACTGAAGAGGCGAACGCGAACACTTATGACCACAGCTTGCCCGTCCTGGCGCGTGATCTCGTGGTGGGCGTCCCACAAGCGGTCGACTTCTCGGCGGACGCTATCAGCATGCAGGACTTTACGACGTTCGAGCGTAACGACCAGTACCGCGACTGGCTGCTGTTCGCGGTGGTTAGTGCCCGGGACCTGAAGGCAGAAAACTTCAGCCACATCTTCTTCGATCTGCCGCCCATGCGGCGTGGTTACATGCGCGCGCTAGGCACCTTTGAATATGGCGACACGCGTTCGAGAGTGCTCGACAAGACTACAGTAATCGCCCTCGTGCTTGCTGGCCGTAGCGAGGCACAGCGCAGGGACGATCTTGCACATATCGCCGACCAGCAGCGCAAGAACCTCGGTGAGCCGTTCGAGCGCATGGAAGTGGTTGAGTACTCACTGGACGGCGATCATGCCACGGCGCGCCTCACGCGCCTTCAGGACGTGAGTTATGCAGACCTGTTCTCCGCCCAATACGGTTATGTCGAAATGCCGCTTGCCAGTATCGCCGATTTCAACGGTTTCATAGCCGCCGTGGATGATCTTACGTTCGTGACCAAGATACCGAATGGTGTGCTCGCGGGGGGGCGCAAGTTCCTGAGTGGCCATCACAGTCCGATCGGCGTGGAAGAGGTGGCGGCGGTCTGGCAATCAGAGCGGAACAACCGCGTTCGCGAAGAAAAGTTCAACGCGCAGGCCGACGAGCGTCTTCAAGCTCTCAACGCCCGCTACGATGCGATGGTGGCGAAAGGCGTCAGCACGTCGTCGCTACAGGCGGACTACGATGCTGACACTGAGCGGCTCAAAAAACAGCTCAGGGATGAGTATCATGCACAGCACATCGTCGGGGGCTCCGGCTTCTCGCTCGATCCGGTTGTCCAGTTTCCCAAGCTACGCAAGCTGTTCGACGGGATCTTCGCAGCCATGCCCGCCGAGCAGTCAAGGAGCGTGTTCGGCGACGGCGGCATCCAAGCGGTGGACAAAGGTCTGGACAACAACGATATCGGTCCATACGTGCGCATGGCCGGGCAACTGCTACAAGACAGGAATACTTTTCTGTTCGGCTTGCTGATGCAAAAGGCGAAGGCCGATTGCTCCTATCAGGCCGCACGCTACGACGGCGATTTGCAGGGTACGTCGGCGGGGATGACACTGTTCTATACCGATCTGATCGCAAAACTTTGGACCATTGACTTCGTGAAGTCGTCGCCGCGGCGCAAAGCCATCATGGGCTTCGTCGACGATCCGCACGTGAAGCTCTCGCACGTATACGACAAGGAGTCCGAGGAGCTGTCTGCGGCTCGCCTGTGGTTCGGGCCGGCTAATCAGGGCTACCAGGTCGCCAATGACAACGGCACGTTGCTGTTCGCGCGCACGGCGACGCGGATCTACTCGGCGGGGCACAACGAGGCTACGCCCGGCGAGGAAGTCCAGACTTCGGCGTTCCTCGCGGCGGCCATCGAATGGTGGAACGACCACTACGAGGAAGTGGCTGATTACGAGCCCCAATACCAGCGTCTGAACGAGATCATGAAATGGAGTGTCGTGATCGCGTGGCTGAACCAGACGCTGGATATGCACCAGCTCGATTACCTGAGCTCGGTCACTGTGGACCGCAGCAACGTGTTCCCGAAGTGGGCAGCACGCAACAAGGCGCTGCGCTTCGATCAATGGCACGAAGTTGGCTTTCTCAAGGCTGGCTATGCCGGCACCACGACAGAGGCGTTGCCGCAGTTGAGCGGCCCAGTCACCGAGGGTGGCGTGTCACTAGCAATGCGCGATGCAGCTATGCGGCCCTCGCTCGCCGATGGTGTTGAGCAGGTCTTGCGGCGCTCCACCATCAAATATTCATCGGACTTGAACGCGATCCGAACTTCCGAAGGACAGCTTTCGATAAAGACTTTCGACGAAACGCTATTTACGCTTAAACCAATCAGGGAGTTCGAGTCGATCGACGACATGCTGGTCCGGCTCAGGCCGATAAACGAGGATCGTTTCCTGATCGTCGCCAAAGCGAAGGAGGCCACGAAGCTGCGTTCCATCTCCACGCAAGTCTCTGATTCTGAGTTCACAAGCACTGTGATAACTCAGCCCGGCACAGTTCGCATCGAGTCTCGCATAGCCGACGTGCCACTCGATGATTTCAGCGTTGAGCGCACAGCCAACGGATTCAGGATCGGCCTGCAGGCGCGCAGAATGGATCGGGTGAGCGCGCTAGCACGCGATCTGAGCGGCGCCACCGATCCGGTCGCGGTGATGCAGGCTAACCCGATGATCAGCACGGTCTTGCGCGTGCAAGGTAAAGACTCGGTGTTCGCGCGTTTCGAGCGTGGCGGAGAATGGGGTGAATTCGCACCCGAAAAGACGCCAAGAGTGAATATCGACTCCGACTGGCAACTCCGCGCCGCCGGCTTCGACGACGATGTGACGACAGTCATCCAGGCGCGCATGCTCCATGACACGCAAATGAGGGAGATACTTGGCAACGGACATGTCACGATCGAGGTCACGGCGGACGGCAAGCATGTGATCGTGCTGATTCCCGACCAGGCCGCGCCAGTCGAGGTCATAACAGTACACACACGCCAGGGTGACGTCAGCGCGTGGGTCGATCGCGACAGCGGCATCGTGCATATGATTCCGAAGGACGCAGGCAACAATTCGCTTGCGATTGGCGACAACCTGCAACGCGCCGATCTCGATGCGATCCGCGAGGCTGCACGCGGCTCGGGCGTCAAGGAGCTCATGCTGCATGGGGAAGGGGCCGCGCGGCCCGAGCTGGTCGCTAATCTCGAGCAGGGCAACATGCGCAAGGCCGCTCTGCATCTCGTGGACGATCCGGTTTCCGCCCGCCATGCAATCGACAATGCGGTGGCGAAGGCGGTCAGGCGTACTGACGACATCCACGAACAACTGGGTGCTGACGAGGCGCTGCACTATCTCGACCGGCTTAGGGTGACTTATGGGGACCGTCCCGAGATCGCGCTACGCCGCAGCCTGGTTGAGTTGGAACGCGGCCGCGTTGACGCCGCCGTGGAGGCTCTGAGCCGCGCCCCAGGCATGGGCCCGGTTGACCGGCAGGCGTTCTATGACGAGGTTAACGCGCGTATCCAGGCCACGGCGGATCCGCACAGTGACATATCGCGCTTCGCGCAGTTCGTGCATTGCCAGGAGCACGCTGGCAGCCATGGCGACTCGTGGATAGACATGCTCACACCGCGTGTGCAAGGTGGGCGTTTCGACTTCGAGGCGACGCTGCGCGGCATGCCCTCCGATGGTCACGTCCTCGGCGTGAGCGACTTGCGGCGCGATGACTGGGTGATTTATCGTCAATCGACCGCCTCGCTCGATCATTTGGATTGGAACCAGCCCATCGACAAGGCGATTCCCGACATTGTGAGCGGAAAGCTCGGCAAGTTCGTGGAGCTGCCGGATGGGGATATTGCTCAGTATCGCCCTTCGGTGATCTGGTCGGCGGATCATCAGACCGAGTTCACGCCAGTCATCAAGGCGAAACAATATATTCCCCTTCCTAATCAGCTTCCGGGCTCCTCGTCCCGCTCATGCAATCAGGTCGTGAACGACCCAAGCTGCGATGGCGCAGACGCGTCCGCCGAACCGAGGCGCCCGCGTGTTCTGTTGGTGATGGCGAACTAAGCGACGGAGCCGCGGAATGAGCTCCCCAGACGATCCCTTCACCTTGAGCCAGATGCATGCGCGCATGCAGGCGGCGGAGGCTGATCTTCGCGCATTGCGCTTCCGGCAGGCTTTCGATGGCTATCGCGAGATTATGAAGCGGCTGCTGGATCGCCGCACCGGCGGAGGCCATGCGTTCCGGGGCGCCGACCTGATGGTGATCGAGCGGCTCGCGGAGTTGGCTGTGCTGTTCGGCTATGCGCAAGCGGCAGACGATCTCTTGTGCGCCATGGTCGTCCTGTGCGACGAGGCGGAGAACACGATTGCTGCCGATTACGCGCGGCTCAAGCGCGTCGAGATCCTGTTGGGTACGGGCCGGTTCGATGACGCCGTCGGTTGCTTCAACGATCTGGCGAGCCATATCGGCGCGCTGGACGATATCGCCACCGATGCGGTGGGGCTCGATGCGTGGGAAGCGCGTATCGTGTGGCGGAACTTCCCTCCGGACGAGCGCGCTGTATGCCTGACGCGCGCCTATCTCGTCATGGGCGGCTTCATGATGCGGCTAGGCGTCTATGGCGATGCGCTCCGTATGCTCGAGCGCGGTCTCTATCACGCGTCCGACGTTGACTTGCAGTCGCTAGTACACCAAACGAAAGCCGGACTGCATGCGTCGAGGGCGCGCGCATTGCTGGAAGCGGGCCGGCTCGATGATGCGCAAGACGCGCTCGCGCAGTGCCGCGCCGATTCTCAGTCGCCCGCTGCGCGCTTGCAAACCCTAGAGCTCGAAGGAAAGATCGCGCTCCTGCGTGGCGAGCTGTCCGGTGCGGTCCGGCATCTGCGCGATGCGATGACATTATGCGCATCGAACTCCCTGCATCGTGCACAGGCCGTTGCGGCGCTCAATCTCGCGCACGCACTCGTTTTGCTGAATCGGGTGGAAGAGGCGCTGGACCTGATCGACGGCGCGCATGCTCTTGCGAGCGCGCTCGGCGACCGCGTGCTCTTGGCGCGCACGGAGTCCATCCGACATGTCGCATTGGCGCGACGTGTCTCGTCGGCGCAGGCCGTTGAAATGACCCTATCGGTCAGGTCGATGGCCGAAGAATGGAGCACGCTGAGATTCGGCCCCGGCCTGCGAGCGCTGCCCTCGCAGTTCGGCGAGACGTCGGACCGGGACAGCTTTCTCGCGCAATTCGAGGATCGTGCGCTCGCCTTCCAGTGGGATCTCGCTACACATCCGGCGAAGGCAGTGCGTAGCTACGACCTGATCAAGCAAGCCTACACACATTCCGACTCGGACATCATCAGGGCGCGGCTACTTGTGTTGGAAGGCATGCTGCGTGCCGCCCGCGCCGACCACGCAGGCGCGGAGACGTGCTATGTGAAGGCGATGGCGCGCCTCAAAGTGCTGGGCTTCGTGCCGGAGCAGTGGCGGCTTACACAGCAACGCGCCGAGAACCTAATGCACCTCGGCCGAGCGAGCGAAGCCGGACAGGTCATTGCCGATGCGGCCCAACTGCTCGACATCTTGTGTGCATCGCTGGAGAGCCCGGAACGGGCGATCTTTCTGCTCAACAAATTCACCGCGGAAGAGAACGAACTGAAGGCACGCGTCGAAGAACTCGTGCGCACAATGGAGGCGACGCGCGCCATGCAACCTTGGCGACGCCTTTACGGGCGATATGCGACTTTGCGCAAGCTCTCCGACCTGGCGAACCGTCTCAACGTGTTCAAGGCCGGTCTGGCGGGACAGCAGATCGGCTCTGCGGAAAAAGACTTCCGGGTGCCTGCCGCGAACGGCGTCAGGTACATCGTCCGCATGCTCAGCGTGATGGCACTGGCGGCGCGAGATCGGGCTGTCGTGTCGTTCATAGTGTTACCAGATCGTGTGCTCGTAATGTGGTCAACATTCCTAGGCGCAGGATTCGCGGTACGGCCCGTGACACGTGTGGCATTGCGCGACGCGGTGGCGCGGTGGCATCAGCTCGCGCAACGCGAGCCATTTTTCGCTGTGGCCGGCGATGTGGAAGAGGTCGACGCTCGGCAACGGCAGGCGGACGAGCTACTCGTCTCGCTCGGCCAGATGCTCAACCTCGACGCGTGGATCGGGGCATTGCCCAACCGCGTCGAGCGGCTCACGATCATCGCCGATGACGTCCTGCACGGCCTGCCATTCGCCGCGCTCAAACATGACGGCCATTACCTGGTGGAGCGCTTTGCCATCTCGCTCGGCTTTCATTCGCTGCAGCGCGTTCCACGCGACGATCATATCGCCGATGGCAAGGGCCTCGTAGTCGGCGTCGGGCAGGCGCCAGGCGAGGCCACGCTCGAGTCGGTTGGAACTGAGTGCGCGCGGGCGGACGCGTGGCTGCGTGCGCATGGTATGGAGAGCAAGGTGTACCTCGACGAACAGGCATGCCATGCCGACATTACGCGCGATCTCGGTGAGGCCGCCATTGCACACTTTGCGTGTCACGGTGCCTTCGAGCCCGATGCGCCCGACAAGTCGGGCCTGTGGATCAAGGACGAGCATGGGGCGAGTCGCCGGTTGACCATTCGTGACCTCGCCGCACTGCGTCTCTCAGCTTGCCAGCATGTCACTTTGTCCACGTGCTGGTCCGCCGATAGCTACGTGATTCCCGGCCGCTGGGTTATCAGTTTGCCAGAAGTGCTATGGCGCTGTGGCGTGCACAGCGTGCTCGCCTCACTGTGGCAGGTTGCCGACGAGATCGGCGAGGCTTTCATGAACCGCTTCTATGACAATCTCGAACACCTGCCGCGTGATCTCGCATTACGCGATGCGCAACTGCAATGTCTGCACAATGCCCTGAGTCTGGAAGGCCAGGATGCGCCGATGACCGCTGGACCGTTCTTCTGGGCGGGCTTCGTACTAAATGGGGCGCCAAGCAGAATTCACCTTCCGCAGCGACGATCCTAGTTTCGATGCAAGCTGCCAGGCCGGTCACGGGCTGGATCTGACTGTCCACAGCCGATAGCTGCCTATCCCCGGAGTAGCTTTTATCCCACACCTGTCTTGAGGTGTCCCTCAAGTACGGAGCAGTTGGGATGTGCGCATTATGTTGCGCAGTACTGCGCAACTTCTTGCGCACTTTCCTTCTATTTCTCTCCGTGAAAATCGAAAAAGTCTCCGCCGAGCCCACTTAACCCCTTGATACGTAATGGCTATATGATGACTGGCATGGATTTTGATATCTCCGCCGACACCTGGGCAGGCAATCTCGCCGTCCGGTCCTGTCTTTTGAGCAAGGAGAGCATCCCATGGCAACACCCGCGTACATGTCCGTTACTGGCGAGAAACAAGGCCTGATCACTGCCGGCGCGTTCACCGCCGACTCCGTGGGCAACACCTACCAGGAAGGTCACGAAGACCAGGTCATGGTTCAGGCGTTCAGCCACGACGTGATCATCCCGCGTGACCCTCAGTCCGGCCAACCGACCGGTCAGCGTGTACACAAGCCAGTCGTGATCACCAAGGTCTACGACAAGTCTTCGCCACTGCTGCAAGCGGCGCTGACCTCCGGCGAGCGCATGAGCGAAATCGTTATCCAGTGGTACCGCACTTCGGCTCAAGGTACCCAGGAGCACTACTACACCACCAAACTGGAAGACGCGATCATCGTCGCCATCAACAACAAAATGCACAACTGCCAGGATCCGTCGAACGCGCACTTCACGCACCTGGAAGAAGTGCAATTCACCTACCGCAAAATCACCTGGACCCACGAAGTATCCGGTACTTCGGGCTCCGATGACTGGCGCGCTCCAGTCGTTTAATCGCGACTGACCGTTTCACCCCTCGGCCAGCATGACTGGTCGAGGTGGGTGGTACTCCTGAAGAATTTTTGCAGTCGTTGATCGCCATCGGGCGTCGACGAGTGCCGCAACATCGCATGAGGAACACGGAATGTTCGCACCGGCCAATCAGACCCATTTCAGCCTGACCATCGATGGGGCGGACAGCTACTTCCAGGTGCTGTCCTTCACCGGCCGGGAGCGCCTGAACCAGCCGTTCGAGTTCGAACTGGAACTGGTCAGCGAAAAAGCCGCGATCAACCTCGAAAGCGTGTTGCACAAACTGGCGTTTCTGCAGCTGTCCCCCACGGGCACAGGCATTCACGGGCTTGTCTACAGCATCGCCCAAGGCGAGGCCGGCAAGCGCCTGACCCGCTACCGGATTTCCCTGCGCCCGCAACTGGCCTACCTGGCGCATCGGGTCAACCAGCGCATCTTCCAGCAGATGACCGTGCCGCAGATCATCGCCCAGGTCCTGGAAGAGCACGGCATCCTTGCCAGCGAACACAAGTTCCAGCTGAGTGCGGTGTATCCCGAACGCATCTACTGCGTGCAGTACGACGAATCCGACCTGCACTTTGTCCAGCGCCTGTGCGAAGAGGAGGGGATTCACTACCACTTCGAGCACAGCGCCAGCGGCCACTTGCTGGTGTTCGGCGATGACCAGACGGTGTTCCCGAAACTGGCACCGATGGCCTATCAGCAGGACACCGGGCTGGTGGCGGATCAGCCGGTGATCAAGCGCTTCGGTCTGCGCATGATCACCCGCACCAGCCGCACCACGCGGCGCGACTACGATTTCACCAAGCCGAAGATCGAGCTGGAAAGTGACGCCAAAAGCGCCGCGAAACCCGACCTGGAGGATTACGATTACCCGGGCCGTTTCGTTGATCGCGAGCGCGGCAAGCATCTGGCCAATCGCGCCCTGGAGCGCCATCGCAGTGACTACCGCCTGGCCGAAGGCAACAGCGATCAGCCACTGCTGGTCAGTGGGCATTTCCTGGCGCTGACCGCACACGCCAACCCGGCGTGGAACGACCTGTGGCTGCTCACCGAGATCCTCCACGAAGGCAAGCAGCCGCAGGTACTGGAGGAGGTGATCAGCAGCGACGTCACCGACCTCAAGGACGATTTCCACCAAGGCTACCGCAACCAGTTCAGTGCTATTCCCTGGGACGTGCCGTACCGTCCGCCGTTGGAACACCCGAAACCGAAAGTCCTCGGCACCCAGAGTGCGGTGGTCACCGGCCCTGAAGGCGAGGAGATTTTCTGCGACCAGTACGGTCGGGTGAAGGTGCAGTTCTTCTGGGACCGCGAAGGCCAGCACGACGACAAGACCAGCTGCTGGATGCGCGTGGCCTCGAACTGGGCCAGCCAGAACTTTGGCTCGATCAACCTGCCGCGCATCGGCATGGAAGTGTTGATCACCTTCCTCGAAGGCGATCCCGATCAGCCGTTGATCACCGGTTGCCTGTACCACGGCGTGAACCTGCCGCCGTACAAACTGCCCGACTTCAAGACCCTGGCCACGGTCAAGAGCAAGGAATACAAGGGTAGTCGTGCCAACGAATTGCGCATCGACGACACCACCAGCGAGATCAGCATTGCTCTGCGCAGCGACCACGGCGCCAGTGCGATCAACCTCGGCTACCTGACCCATCCGCGGCCGTCCGGTGGCCAGCCCCGCGGCGAAGGCTTCGAACTGCGTACCGACCGCCATGGCGCGGTGCGCGCCGCCGCCGGTTTGCTGATCACCACCGAGCCACGCCCGAACGAATCCAAACACCATAAGGATCTGCCGGAAACCGCCGAGCGCCTGGCCACGGCCAGCGATCAGCAGGACGGTTTCGCGATGCAGGCCAAGGAGCTGCAAGCTCAGGAAGCGGGCGACCAGGATGACGTGGCCAAGGCGCTGCACGCCCAGCACCAAGGCATACTCGGCAGCGGCCCAGCGAACATGACCGCCAACGAATTTCCGGAGTTCACCGAACCGCATCTGGTACTGGCGAGTCCTGCCGGCATCGCACTCACCACGCCGCGCTCCAGCCACATTGCCACCGGCGAACACCTGGCCCTGAGCAGCACTGGCCACACCAGTCTGTCGATCGGCAAACGTCTGCTGGCCAGCGCCAGTCGGGGCATGCGGCTGTTCGTGCAGAGCATGGGCTGGCGCCTGGTCGCCGCCTCCGGCGACATCGATGTGCGAGCACTGAAGGACAGCATCAACCTGCTGGCCAAGCTCAACATCACCGCCAACGCCGACCGCATCACCATCACCGCCAAGACCGAGCTGGTGATCCAGGGCGGCGGTAGCGCCACCACCTACAACGCCGGCGGCATCACCCACGCTACCAGCGGGCCGTACACTGCTCATGCGGCGAGCTTCGCCTACACCGGGGCGAAGAGTCTGGCCGGCGTGTTCCCCGAACCACCGAAGCCGGGCAAAGGCAACCTCGAACTGTTCAACCAGTACGCCGGGCGCCAAGGCATCAAGGAAGGCGATTACGAAGTCATCGACGCCCTGGGTAAGAGCATCAAGGGCAAGCTCGATGCGAAGGGCTTTGCCAGCGTCTCTGGCGCCGCACCGGGCCCGGCGCGGGTGTTGTTCGGCAAGGATCCGGCGGACACCTGGAGCGATGGCAGTTACATCGGCAAACCCGAATGGCCGTTAAAACCGCCGAGTGCAGATGACGTTCCGGCACAGGTGCAATCCATGGTTGCCCAAGTGCTGCCGAGTACGGGCAAAAGTGCCGAAATGCTAGAGAAGGGTAAAGATTTGGCGCAGACGGGCATGAGTGCCGTGCAGGCCGCGCAAGGTGCGATGCAAACGGCTCAGCAAGTCCAAGGCGCTCTACAGGGCGGGGCGGCCGGATTGCCGAAGCTGGCCAGCGCAGCCGCACCAAGCGCTTCGCGCATCCTCGGCGCAGCGAGTAAGAGCGGCAAGTTGCCGAGCCTGCCGGCCGTTACCCCTCCCAACTTCCTTTAAAACCCCGGGCCTGCTGGCGGGTGAGATGCTGTCATGACGACTGAAACTGCTGTTGTAAAACGTGAACCCCAAGTTGCGATCGTTCCGCTTAACGCCATTGACGCTAAGGATGTCGGACGTGGCGCAGCCAAATTCGATGCTTGGCTTCAATCCATCAGCGGTGGTGTCGTCACACTGGATCGGATCAAGAACGTTGCAGGTTCTTTGCCGGTGGTCGGCAACATCATGGCGCTTGTTGATGCTCTGGGTGACATAGTCACCTTGTCCAAGAGCAAGAAGCGTGAAGTGCTCGACTGGGTCAGTCTCGGCATCAACCTGATAGGCGTACTGCCCGCACCGCCGAGCATGGCAGCTGCACGCATGAGTCTGCGTCCGACGCTGTTTTTGGTTCGTCAGGAACTGCGCAACAGCGCCAAGATGTTACTCGGTGATTCGCTGATTGAAGTGCTAATCGGGCATTTGAATGCGACCATCGTCGGCACGATAGATGATTTCGTGAAGCAGGCTCAAGGGAAGCTAGCGGGTATTCTCGCCGACGCTGGCGAGCTTGGTGAAAGCGCGATCAACGAAATTGCCAAAGGACTTGAGACAGTCGTCAAGGGCGAGCTTGATACCAAAGGCTCGGTTCAAGATGCTAAGAAGCAAATGAGCGCGGCAGGCGACAAGTTGCTCAGTGATCCCATGGCTGCCATCGGAAACATTTTCGGTGCAGCGTTCAGTGCCTATAAGGCTGCCGGCAAGGGATTGGCCAATAGCGCGTCGCGGGCTCTGATGCCTGATGAAATCAAACACCTGGTACTCAGTCATACCGCTTCTCTGCGAGCTATGGGGCCGGAGTTGCGCGGCCAGTTGAGTAAGCTCGGTGATCCCGGCGTTCAACATTCCATCGGTTGGCTGCTGGTAGTACTGGCTGGTTCGGTCACGACCTGGCGCAAACGTAATGCGCATGGCCAGAGTACCAGTGTCAAACCCGGTGCCACCAGTAAGGCCCAACGCCAAGGTACTGATGGTCAGTTGGGAGCCAGCAGCAAAGAAGCACCGGCGGGGCAGGCGGCGAAGGGAGACAAGAACGGTTGCTGTACCGGTACTTGCAACAGCATCAATTTTGCATTGGGCTCTGAATCCCTGAGCCATACCGATTTCAGTCTTCCTGGTCCATTCCCCATTGAATGGATACGTACCTATAGTTCTCGGTTTGATGCTTTCGACAATAGTGAACTTGGTGCTCGTTGGGTAACCGAGTTCTCCACTCGTTTTGACTGTCGGGGCGATGGCTTGGTGTTTTTTGGTGCCGATGGCCGGAGCATCGATTTTCCGTTACCCAAGGTTGGCCTCTTCCATTATGACGCCATCGAAAATCTCACCTTGGTACGCTCAAGCGAAGATCAGTTGCTGGTCTGCTTCGGTTTCGAGCGCAAGGAAACCTATGTGCGTCGTGGTCAGAGTTATTTGCTGACGAATGTGATGCTGCGCAGCGGTGCTGGGATGATGCTGCACTACGAACATCGTCATGGCGACTCGTCGATTCTCTCGGACTTGATCACCTATCAAGATGACGTAACAAAAGTCCATCTGCATGTAGGCACTCTCATAGATGAACAAGGCCGGCTGACCGGTCTTTGGGAAATTCGTGATGGTGCTCCGCAGCGACAACTATGCAGTTATCAATACGGCGCTAATGGGGATCTGATCCTGGCGCAGGATGAAAACGGCGCAACCTGGAGTTACCAGTACCAGCACCACCTGCTTACGCGATATACCGACCGCACCGGACGCGGAATGAATTTGCAATGGCAGGGCCTCACCGCCGAAGCGAAAGCTGTTCGCGAATGGGCCGACGACGGCAGTTTCGACACTCGCCTGGACTGGGATGAAAACATTCGTCTTACCTACGTCACTGATGCCCATGGCAACGAGACTTGGCATTACTACGACATCCTGGGTTACACCTATCGGATTCGTTATGCCGACGAACGCTCTGAGTGGTTCTTCCGTGATGACGCCAAGAATGTGATTCGCCATGTTCACACGGACGGCAGCACTGATCGTTACAGCTACGACGAGCGAGGTAATCTGCTCGAGCACATCAGTCCTGATGGAAGCGTGGCTCACTACGCCTATGACGATCTGAATCAGTTGATCAAGGTCAGCGATGCTGAAGGTGGCCAGTGGCAGCGTGCTTACGATGAAGGCGGCAATTTGGTGGAGTCGGTCGATCCGCTGGGCAACAAAACCGAATATGCCTACGACAAGGCAGGTCGACCGATCGCTATTAAGGATGCAAACGGCAACGAGAAAGAGCTCGAATACAACGACGCTGGCCAACTCGTGAAATATACCGACTGCTCCGGAAAAACCAGTGCCTGGAAATACGACGAGCGCGGCCTGATGATCTGTTTTACCGACGCGGCGGGGCAGAGCACCGAGTATCAATACAAGGCAGGGCAACTTGTATTGATTACGCACCCGGACAAGAGCGAAGAGCGTTTCGAACGCGACGCCGAGGGGCGATTGTTGGCCCATGTCGACGGCTTGGATCGCTGTACGACCTGGAGCTACACCGCGGCCGGCCTGATCGCCGAACGGGTTGACGCTTCTGAGCAAACCCTACGCTATCGCTGGGATCGCTTGGGCCGGTTAGTGACACTTGAAAACGAAAACGACCAGCGCACCCAGTTCCATTACGATCCGGTCGGGCGACTCCTTGAAGAAACAGGCTTCGATGGCCGTGCCACGCGTTATCAGTACGATCCAGAAAGCGGTCGATTGGCCAGGGCGGTCAATGGTGAACGCATTATCTCCATGAATTTTGACCCCATGGGGCGATTGATAGAGCGTCGCGCCAATCTGGGAAACACAGCGCAAAGTGAGACCTTCGCCTATGACGGCAATGGCAATATGGTTATGGCCACAAACGATCAGAGCCGGTTGCAATGGTTCTACGATCCGGCGGGTAACCTGATAAGAGAGCACCAGCATTACCTGGGCCTGGAGAAGCCGACTGTTGCTATTTGGAGGCATGAGTACGATGTACTTAACCAGTGCGTTGCCACGACCCGTCCAGACGGCCACCGCGTCAGTTGGCTGACTTACGGTAGTGGGCACTTGCTCGGATTGCGTCTGGATGACCACGAACTGATCGGCTACGAACGTGATGATCTGCACCGCGAAGTTGCCCGTCATCAGGGTAACCAATTACTGCAGACTCAAAAATGGGATCCGGTAGGACGTCTGCAAGAACAACTCCTTGGGCGTAGTGATGACAAGCCCACTCTACTAAAACGCGAATACAAGTATGACGCTGTTGGTCAACTGACCGAACTGAACGATAGCCGTCGAGGCCCATTGGCTTATCGTTACGATCCGGTCGGGCGGCTGCTCAGCGCCGCCAGTCGTCTTGGTGTTGAGACGTTTGCCTTCGACCCGGCCGGTAACCTTCTTAACGACAAGGCCACAGATGTACGCCGACCACTGGATCTGGATCCGCCGCGCAGCAAACTTATTGATAACCTTCTGCGCGAATATGCCGGTACGCACTACGAATACGACGATCGGGGAAATCAGATCCAGCGTTGGCACAACGGAAGTCGCAGTCGAATGCAGTGGGACTTGTTCGATCGATTGGTGCATTTTGAGGATGCCCGTCTCTCTGTTGCATATGCTTACGATGCTCTGGGACGACGTTTACACAAACAGTCCACGGCACACTACAAACCTCGTCCTGAGGCTGGTTCACACTGGAACCGAAACGAGCAGGGGCGCATACAGCGCGAGCTTGGATGCGGCTTCACTCTATACGGATGGGATGGAGATAATCTGTCTTGGGAAAGCAGTCCGGCCCACATAGATGGAGGCACTGGTCGCACGGTGCACTACATTTACGAGCCTGGCACCTTCGTGCCCGTTGCACAGGCCCTTCGGCATAGTCCGATTAATCTAGTGAGTCAGCCTGAATACAGCGGCGACTATAGCCTCGATGATGACCCATTGTGGAACTATGCGCCGAAAGCACAACCTTTCGACGTGTTGGCTTGGTACCAGTGCGACCACCTTGGTACGCCGCAGGAGCTGACTGACCAACATGGTGATATTGCCTGGAGCGCTCACTATAAGGCGTGGGGGCAAATACAGGAGCAGAGATCAGCTTTTGCAGTGCAGCAAGGGCTGACCAACCCTATCCGATTCCAAGGGCAGTACCACGACCACGAAACAGGTCTGCACTACAACCGGTACAGATACTACGACCCTCAGGTCGGACGCTTTATCTCCAAGGATCCGATAGGTCTGGCAGGTGGCATCAACCTCCATCAATACGCGCCCAATCCAACCCAATGGATTGACCCGCTTGGTTTGGTGAAGAAACCACCGTCGAAGTTCGCGCTCCCGGATGGTAACGGGGCAACGCCTCAAGAAATGGCTGCGAGTAAAGTAGGTGGTGGCAGTCGAAAAGGGCAGGCCGGTTGCCGTAAGAAACTTATCGATAAGAGTAAACCGGTGGGCGTCTACAAATGCTGGCGGTGTGGGCATACCTCCACCAACCCTGATGACATGCACCTGGGGCACAAGAATGTGGCGACCTCAAATGGTGGGAACCTTGCAGATGTGAACGTGGATCTCGAAGGCGCATCGTGTAACCTGAGCGCAGGGAATAGCGGTTACGTAAAAGAAGGGATGTCGTGTGTTGAACGTGGAAGTTGTGGAGCACCGTATGGACGATAAAAATGCGCCTGTTCTGATTCAGGTGTTTGTATCAGACGATGGCCCTGTCTTTGAGGAACTTCTGGCTCGTCAAATTGATGAGGATACCTTTGAGTTGCTTTCCTCGCCTGGTCTCGCGCTCAATCTGGCACGAGGGGATATCGTTTCGATCAAAAATAAAAACACACATGCGGAGGTTCTAAAGCGAGGCGGGAACTTCTGTATTCATATCTATGCCGACTATATTCCTCCTGAGGATATAGCTGGACTCGAAAGCGACGTCGTTCGTGAGTTGGGCGGAACGCTGGATGGTGTGTTTGAGGGCAATCTCTCGTTGGCCGTCCCTGCGAGTAACGGGATGGATAAGATCAATGAGTTTTTCGACCGGTTTAGCGAAAAAACCGGGATTCAATGGTATTACGCGAACATCTATAAAAACCTCGATGACGATGATGACGAAACGCTTTTGAATTGGTGGCTCCAAAGCTGACGGATCCAACGTGCAAATCGAACTGTTAGTGGACGTATTGGCCAACCAAGGGGCTGCTGTAGGCGAGATAGCACCGGTTTATCCCGACCCGTCACAGAAAAGGATCTGTGAAAAGCATGGGTTGTCAGTGCTTCCTCCAGAAGACATGGTGGCCGTAGCCATCGAGTCGCTTGGCAAGTCACCCATTTACGGCAGCAGGGTTCAATTGCCGGAAGGTGGGAGCGTGAGTTGGTTTATTCATTGCGGTGAGTATTCGGCGAGGGATGACTTTTACAAAGCAGTTCACGTTCACCATTTGAGAGAAATGCTGCCGCAGGCCGTGAATTATCTCTGTCTGCCTACAGGTTCGAAATTCATCATCGATACCGAAGGGTATGAAGACGTTTGGATGGTTGAATAACGAAAAAAGAGGGAGCCGGAAAGCAATCGGTTTTTTAAGCCGCTCGCCAGTTCATTAATCGATGCCCGCAGCCAATCCCCTCGTCAAAGGAGTGACTCAATGAAAGACATCATCCGCCTCGGCGACTCCACCAGTCATGGTGGTGTGGTGCTTGAAGCGTTCTCTCAAACCGACCTCAATGGTAAACCCATTGCCGGTGTCGGCCATAAGGTCAGCTGCCCCCTGTGCAAGGGCGTTTTTCCCATCGCCGAGGGCAGTAGCACTTACTCGGTCGATGGGACTCCAATAGCACTGGACGGTATGAAAACCGCCTGCGGTGCCAGTCTAATTGCCAGTGGCCCTAAAGGGGCCGTCATTAGCTGATGTCCACTCATTTTACCTTGTCGGCACTTGCCTGAGAGGAGTGTATCCGTCCGGCCAAATCACCTACCAAGCCCCGCAAAGCCAAGACATGGTGTGCACTTAAATTTAAGTGGGCACCAGTTCTAGCCTTTTAAGCGGGTATTTCATGCAGCCAACACGCCGTTCCTATTCCAAGTCCTTCAAGGCTCAGGTCATTCAAGAGTGTGCCCAGCCCGGCGCTTCGATTGCCAGCATTGCCCTCAGCCATAGCCTCAACGCAAACCTCGTCCACAAATGGATTCGGGTACAAACGCAGAAAAACACGGCGCTGCAACCTGCATTTATTCCGTTACCCATGCAACTGGCCGGCGCAAATTTGCAACCTGCATCGTCGAATATCTGCGTTGAAATCCAGCATCCGCGCGGCACCGTCAAAGTGAACTGGCCAACTGAAAGTGCCGCTGCTTGCACAACCTTTCTTCGAGATCTGCTGCGATGATTCGCGTCGATTCCATCTGGCTCGCCACCGAGCCAATGGATATGCGCGCCGGTACCGAGACAGCGTTGGCCAGAGTGATCGCAGTGTTCGGTGCGGCGAAGCCGCACTGTGCTTATCTGTTCGCCAACCGCCGCGCCACTCGGATGAAAGTTTTGGTGCATGACGGGTTTGGCGTCTGGCTGGCTGCTCGCCGGTTGAATCAAGGCAAGTTCCACTGGCCAGGCATTCGTCATGGTTCTGAAATGGAGCTGGATACCGAGCAACTCCAGGCTTTGGTGTTGGGCTTGCCTTGGCAACGCGTGGGCTCTGGTGCTGCGATCACACTGCTGTAACGGTTGCCATTAGCCCATCGGTCTATCGCCGCGAACTGCCTGCTCCGGCAAAATCGGCACCATGACTCTCCCCAATCTCGACCACCTGAATCCTGAACAACTGCGCGCCTTGGCGGCGCAGTTGATACAGCGTGTCGAGACACTCGACCAGCAAGTCGAGACGATGGGCAAGACGGTCGAGACCATGGGCAAGAAGATCAACCGCGATCAAACGGTTATCGAGAAGCTGACTCAGGAGATCGCACAACTCAAGCGTTTGAAGTTTGCCAAGCGCAGCGAGCAGTTGAATCCGCAGCAGGCGAGCTTGCTCGATGATCTGATCGATACCGATATCGCGGCGATTGAAGCGGAGCTTCTGGCCTTGCAAACAGTGCCAGCGGCGACCGAGAAAAAGCAAAAGCCCAAACGCAATGCGTTGCCAGCCGAATTTCCACGCACGTTGATCTATCACGAGCCTGACAACACTCACTGCCAATGCGGCTGCGCACTCAAGCGCATCGGTGAAGATGTCAGCGAGAAGCTGGATTACACGCCAGGCGTGTTTACCGTTGAACGCCATGTCCGTGGCAAGTGGGTATGCGATGACTGCGAAACACTGATCCAGGCACCCGTTCCGGCGCAGGTCATCGACAAGGGCATCCCGACCGCAGGGTTGCTTGCCCACGTCATGATCGCCAAGTTTTCCGATCATCTTCCGCTTTACCGCCAGGAGTCGATTTTCGGTCGAGCTGGCTTGGCGATTCCACGTTCAACGTTGGCTCAATGGGTTGGCATGACGGGCGTGCAGTTGCAACCTCTGGTCGATGCGCTACGCGACGTAGTGCTCGGGCAGCAGGTCATCCACGCCGATGAAACACCCGTGCAGATGCTCGCTCCGGGCTCGAAGAAAACCCACCGTTCTTATGTTTGGGCCTACGCCACCAGCCAGTTCTCGGACTTGGCAGCGGTGGTTTACGACTTCAGCCCCAGCCGCGCGGGAGAGCATGCTCGCAACTTCCTGCAAGGTTGGAAGGGCAAGTTGGTCTGTGATGATTTTGGCGGCTACAAGGCCAGTTTCGAACTCGGCATAACCGAGATCGGCTGCATGGCCCATGCGCGGCGCAAGTTCTTCGAACTACATGCCACCAACAAGAGCACGCTCGCCGAGCAAGCCCTGAGCTATATCCAGTTGCTTTACGAAATCGAGAGCGAAGTCCGCGACCTAGAGCCGGATTTACGGCGCCGAATACGGCAAGAAAAGGCCGCACCGGTTATGGATATGCTGCATGCCTGGATGATCGCCCTGCGTGATCTCGTGCCCGAAGGTTCGGCTATCAGCAGAGCGCTGGATTACAGCCTGAAACGCTGGGCAGCGCTGTCGCGCTACCTCGATGACGGGGTCGTACCCATTGACAACAATTGGGCCGAGAACCAGATCCGACCATGGGCTCTTGGACGCAAGAACTGGCTCTTCGCAGGGTCGCTACGCAGCGGCAAACGGGCAGCGGCGATCATGAGTTTGTCCAGTCGGCACGGCTCAATGGACATGATCCGTATGCCTATTTGAAGGACGTGCTGACGCGATTGCCTACGCAGCGGGCTAGTGAAATCGCTGAATTGTTGCCACATAACTGGGCACCGTCACCCACCCACCGACGCCCAAACGCTTGCCATCGACTTAACTAGCGGAATCTCTGTGGAGATAGCCCGCTTTTTTTGCCATCGATTTGCTGCTTGAATACTTCAAGTGCGGAAACTATCAGTGGGCGGATCGTTGGATCATTTGCGATGGTCTCTGCACTCAATTCCGTGGAAAGCAAATTTACGGATATTGATGCTTCCTCCACGATACAAGCCGACATTGTTTCCAGAACCAGCCGCAGTGCCGCCTGCGCGTGCGAAGCCCGAGGTGAAGCGTTGAAAAGAGCAACGGGTTTGCCTGGGAACTCCTCAGAGCTAACGAGCCAGTCCAGCATATTCTTGAATGAGCCGGGAATTCCGCGAGCGTACTCAGGGCAAGAGATCAGAACGCCGTCCGCGTGGGCGATACTGAAGCGTAAGCCCATGATGGATTCAGGAGGAGTTTCCGTGAAATCCGGGTTGAAATGAGGTAACTGGCCAACCTCGTGATAATGCGCTATCGACAGCCCTTTGGGACAGAGAACCTCAGCTGCACGCAATAGCACTGAGTTGGAGGAGGCCTCGCGAAGACTCCCTGAAACTGCAAGCAAACGCACCATGTCAACACGCTCCCTGATTTGTAGGGCGGGGAGTGTCGCATGAGGGCCACTTACTGCACCATCATTGGCCCTACCATCGGAGTCAAACCCATGCCCCTGGTTCCGCAGGGATGACCAGATGGCTTTGCCAGACGCTTACAGAGGAGTGGGCCTTTCTTCGCGTGATGAGCTTGATAACGATCCCGATCTGACAGAGTCAGAGTTGCCTGCGGTGGCCGATACTCGTCGGTTGTGAGTTGACTTGTGAACGGGGGAGGTTGGGACGTCTTTTCGGAGGGGACTTATACCCTGTTGATCCTGTGAAAATGACATTGGCTATAGGTAGAATCCAATAGCCTTTCTTAGAATTACCCTTTTTTCGCTCTTGAAACACCCCAAAAACAAGTCCAGAATTGAGTCTTTTCCTGCTTTGGCTAGAAAATAAACCCCTTAGATTTCAATGGGTCGGACGCCAGATGCGAGTCTCGTTTCCCGCTCCAAATACAGAAAAACGCCACTCATTGAGTGGCGTTTTTTTTGCGCGTTATTTTGTTGTCAGCATTGAAAAAAGAGGCTTTTGCCTCTTTTTTCGTTCCAGTGATTTCTACTGAGAACCAACCCCAGCCACGCTTTTTTGTACATTAAAACGTACGTCGAAATCCGATCCCAGGGCATGCCGGTTTTCAGATAGATGACGCATTGCTGGAACCCGTACATCTTTCCTCAATCGATCGAGACGAGGAGATGTACATATGCCTTTGACTGAAAATGCGAAAGGGGATTGATCCTCGATCCACTCGAAGAGAGGATCGTCTCACTGCCTTGGCTGCTGACGAGAATTCTTTTACAGTAGTCTTTCTGGCTTGGCGAACCTTCAAGGCGGTTACATTGAGGCTCGGCCCAGTTTGATGTAGAGCTTGGGGGTGATGAAAGCACTAATCTAATGCTGAGGATTTTCAATGAGTTGCGGGTTTTTTGACCTGATCTCGGACTCAAAATTATCGATAGTGCTAAGTGCTAGAGCCTTCTGCTCAGATAGATTTTTTATCGTTACACGCATCACTCGATTTCTTCTTGCTTTTAGATAATCCAATTGGCCCGCTGGATTATCACTCAATGAAAGTGGAAGCATGGTTAAGGTGTCACTGAGTTCCTGCTTTGAGAGCTGTCCTTTCTTCGCGAAAATCAATAAGCGTTCCATATGGTGGTCAGAAAATAACCCCAGCGCTAAAAGTGAATCTTCTAAATTTCCGCCATCTAGCACTCTTAAGTGCTCAACTAAATACTGAGCGCTCCAATCATTTCCTTGTTCAACCAAATGCATCAATTGGTTGAGGTTGCTGTTCGACTGCTCGATAACCGACCAGCATTCAGTTTCGCTAGCTTCTGATAATGCAATAAGAGTACGCTTTTCTGGAGTGGTTAAAAACATCATAACTGCCTCTCGGCAATGGGGTGAACTATCACTCCCCGAAGCTGGCATGCCTAAGCTTGTAAGTATGAGTAGCGTAAACAAAAATTCAAGTGTCGACTTTTTTATGATCATGGCGCACCACCTTTCAAGAGAATTATCCCCGTACGCAGGGTGTTCTCATTCGTCGTCAAACAAGTCATTCGATTGGACTAGCAGATGCTGTAATTCTTCCAGTTCCATCAGGGCTGATAATGTTGTTGGTTCTATTCATGGTGTTTATTGTGTCACCAAGGCGATCGGTGGAATGCGGAGTTCCGGGGCTAATCGGGTGCATTAGCTGCCAGTGCAACTGATTGTCGCTTGGGGGCGTATATTTGACAACTGCCGCCCTCACCGTAAAGCAATGTGGGGACTCGGGCTTGACCTTGTTTGATGTGGCCTAAATTATCGATCTTCCCCCCCAGCATGGGGAAAGATGTTTTAGCTTTTCGAGCGGAGATTTGTTTACATGTCTCGATCTTTCGTCACGTGCCATACAAAACATTGCGCTAGATTGGTAGGAATGCCTTTGGCGTTTTTCTGAAGCCATGAACTAATAGCTTGCTCCTCATCAGGCTTCGCTCCGCCACTCCATAGAGTTATAAAGTGATGGTTGATTGGGTTGTCTGAATAAAATAGAAATGCAGGGTCAGTCTCATCTGAGGCTGCATACAAAATCGTCCAGCTAAGGCTTTTAAAAGATTGTAAAATCTCTACGTTGTCGACATTTAATTGATGTCCCACCTCTATGCGTAGCTTCGGTATTTCAGATAAGTTTAAACGTCGGTCAATACCATCACAGGGTGATTTGGCCCATGCAGTCAATGGCGGCAATAAGCACGAAATTGCAATCATGAAGATCTTAATGTTTGGAATGCTCATCGGTTAATTTCCTTTGTAACGATACAAAGTCGGCGCGCCGTACCAGGAGCGTCACTGGTCATATTGCCGTTGGCGTCATACAGCAAGGATGCCGCTGACATAGGCGTAGAACCTATCCCCAAATTTTATCGTCGCATCCGTGCAGATTCCATCAGGGCATTTTCAGCACTCTGTCGAATAACCCTGCAAAGTTTTTCCACCGGTGCATTATTAATGCATGTATTGGAATTTAATATGATTCTATTTAGGTCGTCATCTGAGACAGTCGCATCGATATGTCGTATCGCCCAATTTTGAAAGTCAGGGTGTGTTTCTGCAAGTGCAACAAATGTATCGAACTGATCCCATCCTTGGGCGAAGAGGTTCGCCACTGCTTCAGAATAGCCCTCGCCAAGCTCACCATCATCACAAGAAGCGAAGACTCTCTGATGCTTGAAAAGGGAGGGCCAATCTCCACGTGCATCAACTAAAAAAGACCCTGCTTGGCTATTCATTTCGGGAGGGCAGTTTCCGTATGCCGAAGCCTGAGAGAGTGACACACATCCCAATCCAAGTCCGAACAACAAGACTAAGAAGATCAGGGAGCGAGTGCATAAAAATCTGATGAGCATCATGATTATCACCCTGTCGACCACACTACTGTTGCGTACCAAACTGAGGAGTATTGACGTTGTTGATGATAGCAGTCATGGATGTTGCTGGGGCAGGTGTTATGAGATTATGTACGAATTCCATATGTAGTAATACTTCCAATTATAATATTAGCAGACTTTCCAAGTCCTGCACCTAATACACTCTCGTACCAGCTCCCATGTCGATCTAAGCTAGCAGTTCCCGACCAGCCAAAAACTGTACCCGTTATTGGATTTGGAGTTGCGACATTTATGAACGACACCATATGAGTGGTGCTGAGGAGAAATCACAGTTATTTTATAGGCTGCAAAAAATTTGGTCGGATGCTTTAGCAAACGCCTTTAATGTTTCTACCAAACTGGCGAACCCTTCGGTTTTTGCATTTATTCGCAGTATTCTGCCATTGTGAAGCTCAATATTGATGCCGGGCTTATTTCGGTCAAATAGGTTGACTTGTCGGATTTTCCACGTCATCGGATAATAAGATATTGACTTAATGTCAGGCGCCTTGATCTCTATGTGTCTACCGAAATACAACCTCCCTAAAATACGATCATCATCCAGCGAAATTTCTTGCAGTACTGTTCGGACCTGGGAAATGTAGAATATACCCCAAGCAGCAGGCAGGCCTAATAATATCCCACCTCCTATAAAGTCCTGTAGGTAATAGTATGGAGAAGCAAGAAAAATAAAAACTCCCAAAAGAACAATAGGGCTTATTCCAGGAAGCCAAATCCATATGCCGGTCCTGCCAAACGTCTTATCGTGCCAAGTATTCATGGTGGAATTATTTTCCAAGCTGATTACAGATGCCGGCTCCTGCAGCGCCGCCCATAAAGCCTAGTTCTCCACTGAGGATGGCAGCGGCGATTCCTTTGCCCTGCGCCAAGCCGGCAATCGCGCTGCCGATACCCGCGCCTACTACCTCTCCCCCAATTTACCTTACCTTGAGGGATACAAGCATTCTCTTTGCTTTTAGCGTGATTCGATAACTTTTGACCAGCCCAATCACCTACAGCTCCGCCTGCAGCACTGGTTGCAGCAGGAGCCCATGGGCTTTCAGGCGCAATCGCGCCGACTGCAGCGCCAGCTAGCGCCCCCGATAAAGCAGCCCAAGTAGCATCAGTCTCATCGCCACCGATTTCAAACGCGCTAGCATAGCCACTGATCCCGCCAATAACTGCACCGGTTACTGCACCGACTAGCCATTTACCTTGCGGATCTTTGTAACGTAACGGATTGCCGCTGACATAGACGTACGTATTAATCCCACCCGCAAGGCCAATCGAATCTCCCGAGATAAATCGCCCAAATCCCGGAGAGTGCCCGATAATAATAGACACCCGTGCCATCATTTTTCCGCCCAGTGTACTGCTGGCTGTTGGGCGATTTGCACTCCAGCAGAAGCCTCAGGAGTGTCGGCTTGTTATATTGAAATTATTCATAATTTGTCTGAGGGTTTTAGCTCGTCGAACAATGTTTTTCTGATTTTAATTGGTATTTTTTTCTGGCTGGCGTAGTCGTTTATAAGAGCGATGAGCTCTGAAATGTTTTCAAGCTGGTCGGTGAATGTGATCTTCCCTGATGGAGTAATCCGGAATGTTGGTTTTGTTGTAGGATATATATTAAATCCTCTGGCATTAAGTCCGCGCATGCTAGATACAGGGAAGGCAGTAATTAAGCTGACATTTTCCCATTTTATTTTTTGCCAGGTTTTACCAAAAATTTGTCTGGATAAGCACTGATCATCAATGGATAGAACTGAGCGTCCAGCTAAGATCAATCCTCCAACTAATATGGTTAAAGATAAGGATATTAATAAAAATATCCCGCCTCCTAATGCACCGTCACTCTTAATCCATATCCCTCCTAAAAAAATGCATAAACCGCTGGTGACGCACATCCATAGAGCAATTAAATACTGTCCCCGAAACTTGAATACAGTTATGTTACTCACTATGCGATCACTCCTAATGTATATAATGACCACTGCTTGTTTGCCTTGGCAGTGCATTGATCTCGCAGAGCGAAATCCATTCATAGCCACTGGATCCATTGCACTACCAATCATTCCTATAAACCAGGCACATGCTCAGGTAGTGCACGCTGCGCATGCTCAGTTACTGGTACTTAGCGGGCTGAAATCTGGAGCGGGGATGCCAGGGGAGGTAGGGGAGAAAAGCAGAGTGCTTTGTATCAATGCATTGGCGAATACTCAGCATTTGCTGCCGAGGCTTTAGACCTGAAGCCACCATAAGCACCTCCCTGTGAACCGGAGCCACATTGGGCTCGTCGTACACGTCGTATGCACAGCGGTTGGAACACGTGCGTGTTCACGATGGGGTCTTCATTCCATGACCTTGGGGGAGATCGAACGTCCACGATCCCGAGCATCCAGCACGAGATGACAGTAGTACAGGGTTTGAGAACTTGCCAACGGGAGCCCGGAAATCGACCAGCAGGAATGGTTCTTCTGCAATTGGGTCGATGGTGCGAGGGTTGTTGAAGGAAGCCTGATTCCTTGCTGGGTATGCAAGCAGTTCCTCTATTTAGCTACTTGCGCGATTGGCGATCGGTACAGATTGGGTCACGCAACTCAAGACGCTACTGATCGAGCACGCCGGCGTAGTCGTGTGGGTCAACTCTGCCGCCTAATGCCTTGCAAGCACGAAGCCCGACGTTTTCAATCGCGAAGGTGTATTCGGGCATGCCCCATTCATCGAGGCCTGCGCGGTACAGAGGTAGCCGTCGCTGGCCTCAAGCAGTTGTGCTTCATTGATGAGGACACCGCCTCGTCTGGATAGTTGTGCCAGACTTCCTGTAAAGCAGTTGATCGCTAAAGGTGCGAAACGAATGACTTCATTCAGGTTCATAGGGCGCTCTCGCTCGCCGGATGAGGATCGGCGTGAAGACGGTTTTCGGCCCCTCGAATGGCTTTGGCGATTCGCCAGAAATAAATTGCGCCAATCGAAAATTCGAACACCGAACCGATGACCCAGCATGTCATCAGCGACGACGGCACATCGCGATTGCTCATTGCGACGTAATAGATCAACGGAATGCTTATAAACCACATCAGAACCAGGCGCACGACCAGCGAAAATCTGGCCATGCCAATACTCTCCAAGACGGCTGCACCCGTCATAGAGAAGACAAAGGCGGCGGAGAATGTCCACAGTACGCGTTGTGTATCGATGGCCAGGGCGACGATCTCCGGGTTGTGCCCCAAGTCGCCGAAAGCCTTGAGCAAGACCTGTGGCAAAGTGATTTGAACGGTGGAAACCAGCAGAACGTAGAACAGCTCGATGGTCACGGTCACCCGTAGGATCGTTGCCAACTCAGTGTATTGCTCCTTGCCCACTGCAGTGGCGCACAGAATGCTGCAACCAATACCCAAACCGATGATCGGGATGATGCCCAGGTAATTGATCGTCAGATTGACGTTGTTTGCCGCTAGCGCGCTAGAGCCCAGTACCGCGACTATCCAGATGAATGCAGTGTTGCCGAGCTGATCCACTCCGGCGGATAAGCCACTGGGAACACCTCTACGCAGCCGGAAAAACAGCCGAGGCAGTAGGCGCTCGCTACGGGCAATGAAGATGTTCATCAACTCAAGCCAGATTTCTCGAGGCAGCATTACTGCGTAGCACGTCAGCATGGACAGAGTGCCGATCAATGTACCGATAGCGGCTCCGGCCATTCCCATTTCGGGCAGCCCGAACTTTCCGAAGACCAGGCCGACGGTGAAGATTGAGTCGACTACTTGACCAACGATGCCGACCATGAGCGTTTCGCGGGTTCGACCCACACCGTTGAAGTATGAGGACAGCGCTGTGTCGATCGTCATTACGCCGCCGAAGATCGCCGCCCAGAGCATGTACTGCGATTCGAGGCTGACAATCTGCGGTGGGCGGGAGCTGAGCTGTGGGATCATCGCGATCAACGGGGCGGCGACAAACAGCAGGGCACCGCAGGCAATACCAAGGAGCAGCCCCAGTGCGGCTTCATTCCAAGCCTCGCTGAGCCCCGATCGACCATTCGCCTGTGCAATAAAGGAACGTGACACGCCTCCGGTGCTACAGAAGAAAGCGATGATCGCCATGCTCGTGAATACTGCTGGACCGGAGGCGGCCAGCGTATCTTGTGAGTAGTGTGCCAGGCATAGCCTGTCGACAAGCATCATCAATAAATTGCCGACCATCGTCCCCATCAACGGAAACGAGACGATGGCGATTCTTTTCGCCACCCCTGCGTCAAACCAGTGCCGCATATTCACATTCCTTTGTCTCGCGGCTGCCGCAATGGTCGCCCAACACATCGCGTAAAAGAGCCAGCAGTGTGTCGGGATTTCCAATCTGCGCCAGCAGCGACAACAGCAGACGCTCCATGCCGAAGGCGACGCAGGCTGAATGCATGAGCGGTTCTGGGGCTTGCGGGCCGATCTTGAATGCGTTGGTAAACAGATCCCGGTGCAAGTTGCGCGAACTATCCTGTCATATGGATGGACCCAGTGGACACCATTTTTAGCCTCACAAGCGGATCGCCATGCGCTAACGAACCTCTTATCCAAAGCCCTTCAAAACCCGAGTCGTCCAGGAATGCCTGCAACGTCCTGGCCGGTGTCATCGTCGAAGGCGAATGGCATCCCGATCGTGTTTAGTAAGGCTCATCACAGAGTGCACCTTAATAATGAAGGAAAGATAAGAATACTTCTTACAAAATTATCAAAAAAACCTCTATGGGAATTAATAATTAATTCATAAAAAAATGTACTTCTCCTAACCTTTAAGCATCAATTGCGGAGGTGCATTTATGTTGATTTTCATTAAGTCGATGATCATTGGGCTTTGTATCGCAGCCCCTGTGGGACCCATTGGGCTGTTGTGCATACAGAGGAGCCTTGCGCTTGGATGGAGAGCAGGTTTCGCGACAGGGTTAGGGGCGGCCACAGCCGATTCGATCTATGGATTTGTCGGTGCGCTGGGAATCACGGTCATCATAGCGACACTCATTAGCTTTAAGCCATGGTTGTGTATTTTGGGGGGGATGTTCCTCGCGTACATTGGTTATCAAACAATAAAATCGAAAGCGAGCTCAACAGCCCTGGCAGGTGAACGAGCCAACCTGTTAAAAGCCTACTTGAGTACACTGTTTTTGACACTGTCGAACCCAATGACCATCCTGTCGTTTATTGCGATATTTGCTGCCATGAGCGACGGCATGGCTAATGATCAAAGCGGTCAGCACTCAGTACTGCCTATGGTGACAGGTATATTTCTAGGCTCGGCTGTCTGGTGGCTGGGGTTGAGCGGATTCTCCTCCATATTCAAGACCAGAATCTCCCAATCAAAGCTCAGGTTGATCAACTATTTTTCCGGGTCAACCATAACCATTCTGGGTGCCTACCAAGTAGCCACTGGCGTTATGCTCGCCACAGCAGCTTAATAGGGAAATGAGGCAAGGCTTATTTCTTATTGGCTGATGAGTAAGCCTTGGCATCAATCCCCTACGGTTTGACGGGAGGATGCTTTACTGAATTCTGGATTCAATGTACGCCCTGAGGCTGCCTATCGCTTGTTTGATTTCTGATTCTGTCGCATTGCTAAACGACAATCTGACCTGAGTGACAGCCTGATTCGTCAGCGAAAACAAGGAAGTGGGAAATACAATAACCTTGAAGTTCCTGGCGCACTCGCACATTTCAAAATATTCAAAGGTGAAGGGCAACTGTACATTGATGAAAAAACCTCCCTCTGGATGGTTCCAGGTGACACTTCTTTCAGAACCAGCCTTGACCGGGAATTCACGTTCAAGGCATTCAATCATATGGTTTCTTTTTTGCCTGTAAGACAACACTCTTGGTTGATTAAGCTGTTTTAAAGAGTAATTGTTCTCTATCAGCAAACCTCCGACAATTGCCTGGCACAGGGCAGGTGTATTGACGGTGATCAAGCTTTTGGCTTTACATAATCTGGCGCTAAAGGAAATCACCCCAGCGTTCTCCGGGGCGACTACATAGCCCATACGCAATCCCGGAAAAATTGACTTCGCAAAAGAGCCAAGAAGGAATACTCGACTACTGTCGATTGACTTCATCAAGGGGATTTTATCTCCCTCGTACCTGAAGTAGCTGTAGGCATTATCCTCCAGGATAAAAAAATTCATTTCATTGGCCAAGGAGAGCATGGCCTTTCTGTCTTCATAGGACAAGCTGTTAGCAGTAGGGTTACTAAAATCTGAAATCGCGTACAGCGCTTTTACCTTTTCCCCCCTGGACTCAAGATCTTCAGCTACCTTGCGCAGGGCAGATGGATCGAGGAAGGTGTCCTCGGGAACGGGTACAATTTTTATTCTTAATAATTTCGCAATCCCCGTTATTCCGGAAAACACAGGGTCAGGCACTAATAAAACACCACCTCCTTCAAAAATTGATAGCAGTGTCAAGGTCGCAGCTTCCTGAAACCCCATACACACGACAATACTTTCAGGGTTGAAAATTTTTATGCCTTCATCCACCTGCAAGTGTTCGGCTATTATGCCGTTGATAATTCCGGTGGTTTTTCCATATTGGCAAAGTAGTGTCGCAAGCGAGTGTTCCGGATTGACGGCGTATCGTGCATAGCTGGCCAGCCCTTTATCGATG
>NZ_JBFTML010000018.1:0-130243 GCF_056396925.1 Pseudomonas sp. 05N433
CACTACAAAACGTTTGACGAGCCAAAAAAGCAAAGGCATGATGGCCTCGCTCCCGCTAATCAGAGGCCCTGGCAAGGGCTTTCGAGTCGCTGTTCGCACCCTACCCCGCGAGCCGATTCGTGTCTGTACCGCCCACAAGGCGTGTTTGACGAGGTTGCCGACTGGAACGAAGTTGTCCCGAGGGACGGAAGCGTAATTAGGTAACCCGGCTCCACACTGAAGTTCGCACCAAGGCCCACGACGCCCGAATGCGCTCGCCAGTTCGCCCTTACCTGCTCACCTCCCCCTCGAGCCCATCGTTCATCCCGTCGCCATCCCCGCCGAACCCGACTTGACCGCCTAAGCTTCTGGTCAGCGAGCAGCCATGTACGCCCCCAACTGAATGAGCGTATTTGGCACGCAGGAATTGTTCACCCAGAACCATTTTCGATTAAAGACGCGACGAGGTTTATCTCCATGGCACTGACACGCGAACAGCAAATTGCAGCCCTCGAAAAAGACTGGGCTGAAAACCCACGCTGGAAAGGCGTGAAGCGCAATTACTCCGCTGCTGACGTCGTCCGTCTGCGTGGCTCGGTTCAACCTGAGCACACCTTTGCAAAAATGGGCGCCGAGAAGCTCTGGAACCTGGTGACCCAGGGCGCCAAGCCATCCTTCCGTCCCGAGAAAGATTTCGTTAACTGCATGGGTGCCCTGACCGGTGGCCAGGCGGTACAGCAAGTCAAGGCTGGCATCCAGGCGATCTACCTGTCGGGCTGGCAAGTGGCTGCGGATAACAACTCCGCCGAATCGATGTACCCGGACCAGTCGCTGTACCCGGTGGATTCGGTTCCAACCGTGGTCAAGCGCATCAACAACTCGTTCCGTCGCGCTGACCAGATCCAGTGGAAAGCCGGCAAGAACCCGGGCGATGAAGGCTACATCGACTACTTCGCCCCGATCGTGGCTGACGCTGAAGCCGGTTTCGGCGGCGTGCTSAACGCKTWCGAGCTGATGAARRGCATGATCGAAGCMGGCGCMKCCGGCGTKCAYTTCGARGACCARCTGGCCWSCGTGAARAARTGCGGCCACATGGGCGGCAAGGTRCTGGTTCCGACCCAGGAAGCCGTGCAGAAGCTGACCGCTGCTCGCCTGGCAGCCGACGTCGCCGGCGTACCGACCATTATCCTGGCCCGTACCGACGCCAACGCTGCTGACCTGCTGACGTCCGACTGCGACCCGTACGACCAGCCATTCGTGACCGGCACCCGTACCCAGGAAGGCTTCTACAAGGTTCGCGCCGGTCTCGACCAGGCCATCGCTCGCGGCCTGGCCTACGCGCCGTACGCCGACCTGATCTGGTGCGAAACCGCCAAGCCGGATCTGGACGAAGCCCGTCGCTTCGCCGAAGCGATCAAAAAGGAATACCCGGACCAACTGCTGTCGTACAACTGCTCGCCTTCCTTCAACTGGAAGAAAAACCTGGACGACGCGACCATCGCCAAGTTCCAGCGCGAACTGTCCGCCATGGGTTACAAGCACCAGTTCATCACCCTGGCCGGCATTCACAACATGTGGCACAGCATGTTCAACCTGGCACACGACTACGCCCGCAACGACATGACCGCCTACGTGAAGCTGCAAGAGCAAGAGTTCGCTGACGCCGCCAAGGGCTACACCTTCGTGGCTCACCAGCAGGAAGTGGGCACCGGCTACTTCGACGACATGACCACCGTGATCCAGGGTGGCACGTCTTCGGTAACCGCACTGACCGGTTCGACCGAAGAAGAACAGTTCCACTGATCTGCTTCGCTTAAACAAACGGCCCTTGCGGACCGAATAAAAAGCTAACCGCAAAGCCGCTCATCTGACGCCCCGACTGGTTCGGGGCGTTTTTTTGCCTGGGATTCCCCTCCTCTCGCTCCTACAGGATCGAGCGCAGGGAAAAACCTTGATCCAGAGCAGTTTCACGATCAGGAAAACAAGGTAAAACCACCCCGCGCGCTACTTGCAGTAACGCGCATATAAGACAACTTCCCGTACCGCTGCTCGCTAAACAGTTTGAAAACCACACCAAATAACATTGATTATCATTTAGCGACAACTATGTTCGTTACATTCCCTACAAAACATATTTGACAAAACCCCCGCTAATGCCCGAACCGTATGGGCTACAGGGCTTTGGAGATGCGTCATGTCCTTATTCCAATAAATAATTTCGCTATAGGAATTTTACTTGCAGGGTGTTTAGCCATAAAATCAGCGGGATTGATTGCTGCGACATATCGTCACTGCCTTATTTCTTTATCAAGCTCAGAGACCTTTGCTCTCTGTTAAGGATTACCAGCATGCCCGAAGCGACCGGACTCATGGCCCACAACTGGGGCTTTGCCATTTTCCTTCTGGGTGTCGGCGGCCTTTGCGCCTTCATGCTCGGCGTCTCCAGCCTCCTCGGGTCAAAAGCCTGGGGCCGCAGCAAAAACGAACCGTTCGAGTCCGGCATGCTACCTACAGGTGGCGCCCGCTTGCGGCTCTCAGCCAAATTCTATCTGGTCGCGATGCTCTTCGTGATCTTCGATATCGAAGCCCTCTTTCTCTTTGCCTGGTCTGTGTCCGTCCGCGAAAGCGGCTGGACCGGATTCGTCGAAGCTCTCGTTTTCATAGCAATTCTGTTGGCAGGTCTTGTCTACCTATTTCGAGTGGGCGCCCTTGACTGGGCTCCGGCAGCTCGTCTTAAGCGGCAAGCGAAGCTGAAACAATGAGGCTTTGGCAATGCAATACAATCTCACCAGGATCGACCCCGATGCTCCTAACGAGCAGTAYCCGATTGGCSMACGGGAAACCGTYTCCGATCCGTTAGAAGATCAAGTTCACAAAAACATTTTCATGGGCAAGCTCGAAGACGTGCTCAACGGCACGATCAACTGGGGGCGCAAGAACTCCCTGTGGCCGTATAACTTCGGTCTTTCGTGCTGCTACGTGGAAATGACCACCGCCTTCACGGCGCCCCACGACATCGCGCGCTTTGGCGCCGAGGTAATCCGGGCATCGCCGCGTCAGGCGGATTTCATGGTTATCGCCGGTACCTGTTTCATCAAGATGGCGCCGATCATTCAGCGTCTCTACGAGCAGATGCTCGAACCTAAATGGGTCATTTCCATGGGTTCGTGCGCCAACTCCGGTGGCATGTACGACATCTACTCCGTCGTTCAAGGGGTGGACAAGTTCCTGCCCGTGGACGTCTACGTGCCTGGCTGCCCACCCCGCCCTGAAGCTTTTCTGCAAGGCTTGATGCTGTTGCARGAGTCGATTGGCCAGGAGCGTCGCCCACTTTCCTGGGTCGTTGGCGATCAAGGCGTTTACCGCGCCGAGATGCCTTCGCAAAAGGAACAGCGCCGCGAACAGCGTATTCAGGTAACCAACCTGCGCAGCCCCGACGAAGTCTGATCCAGATCTGCTTCTTTTATAGAACGAGAAACTGGCTTCATTCTTTACGTTGACCGAAAGCGATAAATAACCATGACTGCAGGCAGTGCTCTGTACATCCCGCCTTATAAGGCAGACGACCAGGATGTGGTCGTCGAACTGAACAACCGTTTTGGCCCAGAGGCGTTCACCGCCCAGCCTACCCGCACCGGCATGCCGGTGCTTTGGGTTGCCCGTGCCAAACTCGTCGAAGTCCTGACTTTCCTGCGCAACCTGCCCAAGCCGTACGTCATGCTCTATGACCTGCACGGCGTGGACGAGCGTCTGCGTACCAAGCGTCAAGGGCTGCCAAACGGCGTCGACTTCACTGTGTTCTATCACTTGATGTCGATCGAACGTAATAGTGACGTAATGATCAAGGTTGCCTTGTCCGAGAGCGACCTCAACCTGCCGAGCGTCACCAGCATCTGGCCGAACGCCAACTGGTATGAGCGTGAAGTGTGGGACATGTACGGCATTCACTTTGCCGGCCACCCGCACCTGAGCCGCATCATGATGCCGCCGACCTGGGAAGGTCACCCGCTGCGCAAGGACTTCCCGGCCCGTGCCACCGAGTTCGATCCGTTCAGCCTGACCCTGGCCAAGCAACAGCTTGAGGAAGAAGCCGCGCGCTTCAAGCCTGAAGACTGGGGCATGAAGCGTTCCGGCCCGAACGAGGACTACATGTTCCTCAACCTGGGTCCGAACCACCCTTCGGCCCACGGTGCGTTCCGTATCATCCTGCAGCTGGACGGTGAAGAGATCGTCGACTGCGTGCCAGACGTCGGCTACCACCACCGTGGTGCCGAGAAGATGGCCGAGCGCCAGTCCTGGCACAGTTTCATTCCGTACACCGACCGTATCGACTACCTCGGCGGCGTAATGAACAACCTGCCGTACGTGCTCTCGGTCGAGAAGCTGGCCGGCATCAAGGTGCCCGAGAAGGTCGACGTCATCCGCATCATGATGGCCGAGTTCTTCCGGATCACCAGCCACCTGCTGTTCCTGGGGACTTACATCCAGGACGTCGGCGCCATGACTCCGGTGTTCTTCACCTTCACCGACCGCCAGAAGGCGTACACGGTGATCGAAGCCATTACCGGTTTCCGCCTGCACCCGGCCTGGTACCGCATCGGTGGCGTCGCCCACGACCTGCCACGCGGCTGGGAAAAACTGGTCAAGGATTTCGTCGAGTGGATGCCAAAGCGTCTGGACGAATACCAGAAAGCCGCACTGGACAACAGCATCCTGCGTGGCCGGACCATCGGCGTCGCCGCCTACAACACCAAGGAAGCCCTGGAATGGGGCGTCACCGGTGCCGGCCTGCGCTCGACCGGTTGCAATTTCGACCTGCGTAAAGCTCGCCCCTACTCCGGCTACGAAAACTTCGAATTCGAAGTCCCGCTGGCGGCCAATGGCGATGCCTACGACCGTTGCATCGTTCGCGTCGAAGAAATGCGCCAGAGCATCAAGATCATCGAGCAGTGCCTGCGCAACATGCCGGAAGGCCCGTACAAGGCGGATCACCCGCTGACCACGCCGCCGCCTAAAGAGCGCACGCTGCAGCACATCGAGACCCTGATCACGCACTTCCTGCAAGTTTCGTGGGGCCCGGTCATGCCGGCCAACGAATCCTTCCAGATGATCGAAGCGACCAAGGGCATCAACAGTTATTACCTGACGAGCGATGGCGGCACCATGAGCTACCGCACCCGGATTCGTACCCCAAGCTTCCCGCACTTGCAGCAGATCCCTTCGGTGATCAAAGGCAGCATGGTCGCGGACTTGATCGCGTACCTGGGTAGTATCGATTTCGTTATGGCCGACGTGGACCGTTAAGCATGAACAGCACGCTTATCCTGACAGACCGTTTCGCCCTCAGCGAAACCGAGCGCTCGGCCATCGAGCACGAGCTGCATCACTACGAAGACCCGCGCGCGGCGTCGATCGAAGCCCTGAAGATCGTCCAGAAGGAACGTGGTTGGGTGCCTGACGGCGCGCTCTACGCCATCGGCGAAATCCTCGGCATCCCGGCCAGCGACGTTGAAGGGGTGGCTACTTTCTACAGCCAGATCTTCCGTCAGCCAGTCGGCCGTCACATCATCCGCGTCTGCGACAGCATGGTCTGCTACATCGGCGGCCATGAGTCGGTGGTCAGCGAAATCCAGAGCAAGCTGGGCATCGGCCTGGGCCAGACCACCGCCGACGGTCGCTTCACCCTGCTGCCGGTCTGCTGCCTCGGCAACTGTGACAAGGCGCCGGCGTTGATGATCGACGACGACACATTCGGTGATGTGCAGCCTGCCGGCGTTGCCAAATTGCTCGAGGGCTACGTATGACCCTGACTTCCTTCGGTCCAGCCAACCGCATCAAGCGTTCGGCCGAGACTCACCCGCTCACCTGGCGCCTGCGTGACGACGGCGAAGCCGTATGGCTCGACGAGTACCAGGCCAAGAACGGTTACGCCGCTGCACGCAAGGCCTTCGCCGACATGGCCCAGGACGACATCGTCCAGACCGTGAAAGACTCCGGCCTCAAGGGTCGCGGCGGTGCAGGCTTCCCCACTGGCGTGAAGTGGGGCCTGATGCCCAAGGACGAATCCATCAACATCCGCTACCTGCTGTGCAACGCGGATGAAATGGAGCCGAACACCTGGAAAGACCGCATGCTGATGGAGCAACTGCCCCATCTGCTGATCGAAGGCATGCTGATCAGTGCTCGCGCGCTGAAAACCTACCGTGGCTACATCTTCCTGCGTGGCGAGTACACCACCGCTGCCAAGCACCTCAACCGTGCCGTGGAAGAAGCCAAGGCAGCGGGGCTGTTGGGTAAAAACATTTTGGGCAGCGGCTTCGATTTCGAGCTGTTCGTCCACACCGGCGCCGGGCGTTACATCTGCGGTGAAGAAACCGCACTGATCAACTCCCTCGAAGGCCGCCGCGCCAACCCGCGCTCCAAGCCGCCCTTCCCTGCCGCCGTCGGCGTGTGGGGCAAGCCGACTTGCGTGAACAACGTCGAAACCCTGTGCAACGTGCCGGCGATCATCGCCGACGGCGTGGACTGGTACAAATCGTTGGCTCGCGAAGGCAGTGAAGACATGGGCACCAAGCTCATGGGCTTCTCCGGCAAGGTCAAGAACCCGGGCCTGTGGGAATTGCCGTTCGGCGTTACCGGTCGCGAGCTGTTCGAAGACTACGCCGGTGGCATGCGCGACGGTTACAAGCTCAAGTGCTGGCAGCCAGGCGGCGCCGGTACCGGTTTCCTGTTGCCGGAACACCTGGACGCACAAATGTACGCCGGCGGCATCGCCAAAGTGGGCACCCGTATGGGTACCGGCCTGGCCATGGCGGTGGACGACAGCGTCAACATGGTGTCCCTGCTGCGCAACATGGAAGAGTTCTTCGCCCGTGAATCGTGTGGTTTCTGCACCCCGTGCCGTGACGGTCTGCCGTGGAGCGTCAAGCTGCTGCGCGCGATCGAGAACGGTGAAGGGCAAGCCGGCGATATCGAGACCCTGCTGGGTCTGGTCGGTTTCCTCGGCCCAGGCAAGACCTTCTGTGCTCACGCACCGGGTGCCGTGGAGCCGTTGGGCAGTGCCATCAAATACTTCCGTCCRGAGTTCGAAGCCGGCATCGCGCCTACCCGCGCCGTCGTCCCGCCTCTGGCAAAGCCGATCGTAGTCGGCGCTTAACGCTTTAAAAAAGGCGAACGGTCCGTGCCGTTCGCCTTTCGTCCGATGACGCCTTTCGAGGCTGTTTGGATTTGGACGGATAACAAGATTCCATTAGCCACGCCCGCTGACACCGGGYCAACGAAGAACTTTGAACCATGGCCACTATCCACGTAGACGGCAAAGAGCTCGAAGTCGATGGGGCAGACAACCTGTTACAGGCATGTCTGTCGCTAGGCCTCGATATCCCTTATTTCTGCTGGCACCCAGCCCTTGGCAGCGTTGGCGCTTGCCGCCAGTGCGCGGTCAAGCAGTACACCGACGAGAACGACAAGCGTGGTCGGATCGTCATGTCCTGCATGACCCCCGCCACCGACGGCAGCTGGATCTCCATCGACGACGAAGAAGCGAAAGTGTTTCGCGCCAGCGTCGTTGAATGGCTGATGACCAACCACCCTCACGACTGCCCGGTCTGTGAGGAAGGCGGTCACTGCCACCTGCAAGACATGACGGTGATGACCGGCCACAACGAGCGCCGTTATCGCTTCACCAAGCGTACCCACCAGAACCAGCAACTGGGCCCGTTCATTTCCCACGAAATGAACCGCTGCATCGCCTGCTATCGCTGCGTGCGCTTCTATAAGGACTACGCCGGTGGCACCGATCTCGGTGTGTTTGGCGCCCACGACAACGTGTACTTCGGTCGCGTTGAAGACGGCACCCTGGAAAGCGAGTTCTCCGGCAACCTCACCGAGGTCTGCCCGACCGGTGTGTTCACCGACAAGACTCACTCCGAGCGCTATAACCGCAAATGGGACATGCAGTTCTCGCCGAGCATCTGCCATGGCTGCTCCAGCGGTTGCAACATCTCCCCGGGCGAGCGTTACGGCGAACTGCGCCGCATCGAAAACCGCTTCAACGGTTCGGTGAACCAGTACTTCCTGTGCGACCGTGGCCGTTTCGGCTATGGCTATGTCAACCGCAAGGATCGCCCACGTCAGCCACTGCTGGCCAACGGCGCGAAACTGAGCCTGGACGAAGCACTGGATAAAGCCGCCGACCTGCTGCGCGGTCGCAACATCGTCGGTATCGGTTCGCCACGCGCCAGCCTCGAAAGCAACTACGCGCTGCTCGAACTGGTCGGCGCCGAGCACTTCTACTCCGGTATCGAAGCCTCAGAGCTGGAACGCATTCGTCTGGTCATGCAGGTGCTCAAAGACAGCCCGCTGCCGATCCCGAACATGCGCGACGTCGAAGACCACGATGCGATTTTCGTCCTCGGCGAAGACCTGACCCAGACCGCTGCGCGCATGGCCCTGGCCCTGCGTCAATCGGTCAAGGGCAAGGCCGAAGACATGGCCGACGCCATGCGCGTTCAGCCATGGCTCGACGCCGCGGTGAAGAACATCGGCCAGCACGAGCTGAACCCGCTGTTCATCGCCAGCCTGGCTGAAACCAAGCTCGACGACATCGCTGAAGAATGCGTTCACGCCGCACCAGACGACCTGGCCCGCATCGGTTTCGCCGTGGCTCACGCCCTCGACGCCAGCGCACCGGCCGTTGAAGGTCTGGACGCCGAAGCTCTGGCGCTGGCCAAGCGCATTGCCGACGCCCTGCTCGCCGCCAAGCGTCCGCTGATCATTGCCGGTACCTCGCTGGGTTCCAAGGCGCTGATCGAAGCGGCGGCAAACATCGCCAAAGCCCTGAAGCTGCGCGAGAAGAACGGTTCCATCAGCCTGATCGTGCCGGAGGCCAACAGCCTCGGCCTGGCCATGCTCGGCGGCAACTCGGTCGACGAAGCGCTGCAAGCGGTAATCGACGGCCGTGCCGACGCCATCGTCGTGCTGGAAAACGACCTGTACACCCGCACCGACAAATCCAAGGTCGATGCTGCCCTGAACGCCGCGAAAGTGGTGATCGTGGCGGACCATCAGAAGACCGCCACCAGCGATCGCGCGCACCTGGTACTGCCAGCGGCCAGCTTCGCTGAAGGCGACGGTACGCTGGTCAGCCAGGAAGGCCGCGCCCAGCGCTTCTTCCAGGTCTTCGACCCGACTTACCTCGACGCGAGCATTCTGGTTCACGAAGGCTGGCGCTGGCTGCACGCCCTGCGTTCGACCCTGCTGAACCAGCCGATCGACTGGACCCAACTGGACCACGTCACCGCTGCCGTTGCTGCAAGCACGCCGCAACTGGCGCGTATCGTCGATGCCGCACCGTCCGCCGCATTCCGGATCAAAGGCCTGAAACTGGCGCGCGAACCGCTGCGTTACTCCGGTCGTACCGCCATGCGCGCCGACATCAGCGTGCACGAACCGCGTACTTCCCAGGATAACGACACCGCGTTCTCGTTCTCCATGGAAGGTTACTCGGGCTCCGCCGAACCGCGCCAGCAAGTACCTTTCGCCTGGTCTCCGGGCTGGAACTCGCCGCAAGCCTGGAACAAGTTCCAGGACGAAGTCGGTGGTCACCTGCGCGCTGGCGACCCGGGCACTCGCCTGATCGAAAGCACCGGTGATTCGCTGAACTGGTTCGCCAGTGTTCCGCGTGCGTTCAACCCGGCGCCAGGCACCTGGCAGGTCGTACCGTTCTTCCACCTGTTCGGCAGCGAAGAAAACTCTTCCAAAGCCGCACCGGTGCAGGAACGCATTCCGGCCGCCTACGTGTCGCTGGCCAAGTCCGAAGCCGATCGCCTGGGTGTCAATGACGGTGCCCTGCTGAGCTTGAACGTTGCCGGCCAGACTTTGCGTCTGCCGCTGCGCATCAACGAAGAGCTGGGTGCCGGTCTGGTCGCATTGCCTGCAGGTATCGCCGGCATTCCACCAGCCATCTTTGGCAAATCCGTTGACGGTCTGCAGGAGGCAGCGCTATGACCTGGTTCACTCCTGAAGTGATCGACGTAATCATCGCGGTCCTCAAGGCCATCGTGATTCTGCTCGCCGTAGTGGTTTGCGGCGCGCTGCTGAGCTGGGTCGAGCGTCGTTTGCTCGCCCTCTGGCAGGACCGTTACGGTCCGAACCGCGTCGGCCCGTTCGGCGCGTTCCAGATTGCGGCCGACATGATCAAGATGTTCTTCAAGGAAGACTGGACCCCGCCGTTCGCCGACAAAGTGATCTTCACCCTGGCACCGGTCGTGGCCATGAGCGCCTTGCTGATTGCCTTCGCGATCATCCCGATCACCCCGACCTGGGGCGTGGCGGATATCAACATCGGCATCCTGTTCTTCTTCGCCATGGCGGGTCTTTCGGTCTACGCGGTGCTGTTCGCCGGCTGGTCGAGCAACAACAAGTTCGCCCTGTTGGGCAGCTTGCGGGCCTCGGCACAAACCGTGTCGTACGAAGTGTTCATGGGCCTGTCGCTGATGGGCATCGTGATCCAGGTTGGCTCGTTCAACATGCGCGACATCGTTGAATACCAAGCGCAGAACATGTGGTTCATCATTCCGCAGATCTTCGGTTTCCTGACCTTCTTCATCGCTGGCGTCGCCGTGACTCACCGTCACCCGTTCGACCAGCCGGAAGCGGAACAGGAACTGGCCGATGGTTACCACATTGAATACGCCGGCATGAAATGGGGCATGTTCTTCGTAGGTGAGTACATCGGCATCGTGTTGATCTCGGCGCTGCTGGTCACGCTGTTCTTCGGTGGCTGGCACGGCCCGTTCGGCCTGCTGCCGCAGATCCCGTTCATCTGGTTCGCACTGAAAACCGCGTTCTTCATCATGTTCTTCATCCTGCTGCGCGCCTCGATTCCGCGCCCACGGTATGACCAAGTGATGGACTTCAGCTGGAAGTTCTGCCTGCCGCTGACCCTCGTCAACATGCTGGTGACCGCTGCGATCGTGTTGCTCAACACGCCCGCCGTCGCGGCTCAGTGAGGATAGAGAATCATGAAGTACATTTTTGACATCGTGCATGGCTTCTTCACCCAGCTTCGCAGCCTGGTGATGATCTTCGGCCACGCCTTCCGCAAGCGCGACACGCTGCAGTACCCGGAAGAACCCGTGTACCTGCCGCCGCGTTTCCGTGGCCGTATCGTCCTGACCCGCGACCCCGACGGCGAAGAGCGTTGTGTAGCCTGCAACCTGTGCGCCGTGGCGTGCCCGGTGGGTTGCATCTCGCTGCAGAAAGCTGAAACCGAAGACGGTCGCTGGTACCCGGACTTCTTCCGCATCAACTTCTCGCGCTRCATTTTCTGTGGCCTCTGCGAGGAAGCCTGCCCGACCACCGCGATCCAGCTGACACCGGATTTCGAAATGGCCGAGTTCAAGCGGCAGGACCTGGTTTACGAGAAAGAAGATCTGCTGATCTCCGGTCCCGGTAAAAACCCTGACTACAACTTCTATCGTGTTGCAGGTATGGCGATTGCCGGTAAGCCAAAAGGCGCCGCGCAGAATGAAGCCGAGCCGATCAACGTGAAGAGCTTGCTGCCTTAAGGAAGAACGATGGAATTCGCTTTCTATTTCGCATCGGGTATCGCTGTTGTGTCCACGCTTCGCGTGATCACCAACACCAATCCCGTGCACGCCCTGCTCTACCTGATCATTTCGCTGATCGCCGTGGCCATGACGTTCTTCGCCCTTGGCGCACCGTTTGCCGGTGTACTGGAAGTGATCGCCTACGCCGGCGCCATCATGGTGCTGTTCGTGTTCGTGGTGATGATGCTGAACCTGGGCCCGGCCTCGGTTCAGCAAGAGCGCGTCTGGCTCAAGCCCGGTATCTGGCTGGGCCCGGTCGTACTCGGCGGCCTGCTGCTGGCTGAACTGCTGTATGTGCTGTTCAGCCACTCCAGCGGCCAGGCCCTCGGCCACACCACCGTAGACGCCAAGGCCGTGGGCATCAGCCTGTTCGGTCCTTACCTGCTGGTGGTCGAACTCGCCTCGATGCTGCTGCTCGCCGCAGCCGTCACGGCGTTCCACTTGGGCCGCAACGAAGCCAAGGAGCAATGACGATGCCTGCTATCCCTTTGGAGCATGGTCTGGCGGTCGCCGGCATCCTGTTCTGCCTCGGTCTGGTCGGCCTGATGGTCCGGCGCAACATTCTCTTCGTGCTGATGAGCCTGGAGGTCATGATGAATGCCTCCGCACTGGCGTTCATCGTTGCCGGTAGCCGCTGGGCGCAGCCGGATGGACAGATCATGTTCATCCTGGTGATCAGCCTGGCAGCCGCCGAGGCCAGTATCGGCCTGGCGATTCTGTTGCAGCTGTATCGCCGCTTCCACACTCTCGATATCGACGCTGCCAGCGAGATGCGCGGATGAACCTTCTCTATCTGACTTTCCTGTTCCCCCTGATCGGTTTTGTGCTGCTGGCGTTCTCCCGGGGACGCCTCTCGGAAAACCTCTCGGCGCTGATCGGCGTCGGCTCCATCGGCTTGTCGGCGATCGTCGCGGCTTATGTGATCTGGCAATTCAACGTTGCACCGCCCGAGGGTGGCCACTACACCCTGGTGCTGTGGCAATGGATGGCGGTGGAAGGCTTCACGCCGAACTTCGCCCTGTACCTGGATGGTCTGTCCGTGACCATGCTCGGTGTGGTGGTGGGCGTGGGCTTCCTGATCCACCTGTTCGCGTCCTGGTATATGCGCGGTGAAGCCGGTTACTCGCGCTTCTTCGCCTACACCAACCTGTTTATCGCCAGCATGCTGTTCCTGGTCCTGGCCGATAACCTGCTGTTCGTGTACTTCGGCTGGGAAGGCGTGGGCCTGTGCTCGTACCTGTTGATCGGTTTCTACTACAGCAACCGCAACAACGGTAACGCGGCACTCAAAGCCTTCATCGTGACCCGCGTCGGCGACGTGTTCATGGCCATCGGCCTGTTCATCCTGTTCCAGCAACTGGGCACGCTGAATATCCAGGAACTGCTGGTCAAGGCGCCTGAGCACTTCAAGGCCGGTGACTTCTGGATCGTTCTGGCGACCCTGATGCTGCTGGGTGGCGCTGTCGGTAAATCCGCGCAACTGCCGCTGCAAACCTGGCTGGCGGATGCGATGGCCGGCCCTACTCCGGTTTCGGCACTGATCCACGCCGCGACCATGGTAACCGCCGGTGTCTACCTGATCGCCCGTACCCACGGCCTGTTCGCACTGGCGCCGGATATCCTGCACCTGGTAGGTGTCGTGGGTGGCGTAACGCTGGTGCTGGCAGGTTTTGCCGCACTGGTTCAGACCGACATCAAACGTATCCTCGCCTACTCGACCATGAGCCAGATCGGCTACATGTTCCTGGCCCTGGGCGTCGGTGCATGGGATGGCGCGATCTTCCACCTGATGACCCACGCCTTCTTCAAGGCGCTGCTTTTCCTTGCATCCGGTGCGGTGATCGTTGCCTGCCACCACGAGCAGAACATCTTCAAGATGGGCGGCCTGTGGAAGAAACTGCCACTGGCCTACGCCAGCTTCATCGTCGGCGGCGCGGCCCTGGCGGCCTTGCCTCTGGTGACCGCGGGCTTCTACTCCAAGGATGAAATCCTCTGGGAAGCGTTCGCCAGCGGTAACGAAGGCCTGCTGTATGCCGGTCTGGTCGGTGCCTTCATGACCTCGCTGTACACCTTCCGCCTGATCTTCATCACGTTCCACGGTGAAGCGAAGACCGAAGCCCATGCCGGTCACGGCATTGCTCACTGGCTGCCGCTGTCGGTGCTGATCGTACTGTCGACGTTCGTCGGCGCGATGATCGTTCCACCGCTGCACGGTGTGTTGCCGGAAAGCGTCGGCCATGCCGGCGGCGAAGCCAAGCACAGCCTGGAAATCGCTTCGGGCGCCATCGCCCTGTCCGGTATCCTGCTGGCCGCGCTGCTGTTCCTCGGCAAGCGTCGCTTCGTCACGGCCATCGCCAACAGCGGCATCGGCCGCTTCCTTTCGGCCTGGTGGTTCGCTGCCTGGGGCTTCGACTGGATCTACGACAAACTGTTCGTCAAGCCATACCTTGCGATCAGCCACATTCTGCGCAAAGACCCGCTCGACCAGACCATCGGTCTGATCCCGCGTATGGCCAAAGGCGGTCACACCGCCCTGAGCCGCACCGAGACCGGTCAATTGCGTTGGTATGCCGCCTCGATGGCTGCTGGTGCCGTGCTGGTAATCGGCGCCGTCGTGCTGGTAGCGGTCTGACTATGAACCTTGCGAACTTGCGAAAGGAAACGAGCCCGTCATGATTCTGCCATGGCTAATCCTGATCCCCTTCATCGGCGGCCTGCTGTGCTGGATGGGTGAGCGCTTCGGCGCCACCCTCCCCCGCTGGATTGCGCTGATCACCATGTCCCTGCTGCTCTCCCTCGGCCTCTGGCTGTGGGCCAACGGTGACTATTCATTTGCACCAAAACCTGGCGCCGATCCGACCTGGGCGCTTGAGTTCAAACACGTCTGGATCCAGCGCTTCGGCATCAACGTGCACCTGGCCCTCGACGGCCTGTCGCTGTTGATGATCCTGCTGACCGGCCTGCTGGGTGTCCTCTCGGTACTCTGCTCCTGGAAAGAGATTCAGCGTMACGTGGGCTTCTTCCACCTGAACCTGATGTGGATCCTGGGCGGTGTCGTTGGCGTGTTCCTCGCCCTCGACCTGTTCATGTTCTTCTTCTTCTGGGAAATGATGCTGGTGCCGATGTACTTCCTCATCGCGCTCTGGGGTCACAGTTCTTCGGACGGCAAGAAAACCCGGATCTACGCGGCGACCAAGTTCTTCATCTTCACTCAGGCTTCCGGCCTGATCATGTTGGTGGCGATCCTGGGCCTGGTACTGGTCAACTTCAACGACACCGGCGTGATTACCTTCAACTACGCCGATCTGTTGAAAACCAAGATGTCGCAGACCACCGAGTACATCCTGATGCTCGGTTTCTTCATCGCCTTCGCGGTCAAGCTGCCAGTCGTACCGTTCCACTCCTGGTTGCCTGACGCTCACGCCCAGGCACCGACCGCGGGCTCCGTGGACCTGGCCGGCATCTTGCTGAAGACTGCTGCGTACGGCCTGCTGCGTTTCGCCCTGCCACTGTTCCCGAATGCCTCGGCCGAGTTCGCGCCGTTCGCCATGACCCTGGGTCTGATCGGGATCTTCTACGGTGCGTTCCTGGCCTTTGCGCAAACCGACATCAAGCGTCTGATTGCCTTCTCGTCCGTTTCCCACATGGGCTTCGTGTTGATCGGCATCTACTCCGGCAGCCAACTGGCACTGCAGGGCGCGGTCATGCAGATGCTGGCTCACGGTCTGTCGGCCGCGGCACTCTTTATCCTCTCCGGTCAGCTGTACGAGCGCACCCACACCCGCGATATGCGCGAGATGGGTGGCCTGTGGTCGAAGATTGCCTACCTGCCAGCCCTAAGCCTGTTCTTCGCAGCGGCGTCGCTGGGCCTGCCGGCGACCGGTAACTTCGTCGGTGAGTTCCTGATCCTCATCGGCACCTTCGCCAGCGCGCCATGGGTCACCGTGATCGCCACGTCCGGCCTGGTATTCGGTTCGGTCTACTCGCTGATCATGATCCACCGTGCCTACTTCGGCCCGTCGAAATCCGACGCGGTGCTGCATGGCATGGACGGTCGCGAACTGATCATGGTGGTTGGGCTTGCGGCACTGCTGCTTTACATCGGCGTGTACCCGCAACCGTTCCTCGATACCTCTGCCGCGACGATGCATGGCGTGCAGCAGTGGCTCGGCTCCGCCTTCACTCAACTCGCTTCGGCCCGGTAAGAGCGCTATGGAATTCACGACTCAACACTTTATCGCGCTTGCGCCGTTGTTGATCACCAGCGCCACGATCATCGTGGTGATGCTGGCTATCGCGTGGCGCCGCAACCACTCGCAAACCTTCCTGCTGTCGGTGGCAGGTCTTAACCTGGCCTTGCTGTCGATCCTGCCAGCCCTGAAAGTCGCGCCATTGGCCGTGACCCCGTTGCTGCAGATCGACACCTTCGCCTGCCTGTACATGGCGCTGATCCTGGTCGCCACCCTCGCCTGTGTGACCCTCGCCCACGCCTACCTGGGCGATGGCGGTACGGGCTACCCGGGCAACCGTGAAGAACTTTACCTGCTGATCCTGATGTCCGCCGCCGGTGGCCTGGTGTTGGTCAGCGCGCAGCACCTGGCCGGTTTGTTCGTCGGTCTGGAACTGCTCTCGGTACCGGTCTACGGTCTGGTGGCTTACGCCTTCTTCAACAAGCGTTCGCTGGAAGCCGGCATCAAGTACATGGTGCTGTCGGCCGCCGGTTCCGCGTTCCTGTTGTTCGGCATGGCCCTGCTCTACGCCGAAGCCGGCAGCCTGAGCTTCAACGGCATCGGTCAGGCCCTGGCGGCCACCGGCCTGCCTAGCCCGATCGCGCAACTGGGCCTGGGCATGATGCTGATCGGCCTGGCGTTCAAACTGTCGCTGGTACCGTTCCACCTCTGGACCCCGGACGTTTACGAAGGGGCTCCGGCACCGGTGGCAGCGTTCCTGGCCACGGCCTCCAAAGTGGCTGTGTTCGCGGTGATGGTGCGTCTGTTCCAGATCTCGCCAGCGGCGAGCAGTGGCGTGCTGAGCAACGTGCTGACCGTCATCGCCATCGCGTCGATCCTGTTCGGTAACCTGCTGGCACTGACCCAGAGCAACCTCAAGCGTCTGCTGGGTTACTCGTCCATCGCACACTTCGGTTACCTGCTGATCGCCCTGGTGGCGAGCAAGGGCCTGGCCGTGGAAGCCATCGGCGTGTACCTGGTCACCTACGTGATCACCAGCCTCGGCGCGTTCGGTGTGATCACCCTGATGTCCTCGCCGTACAGCGGCCGTGACGCGGATGCCCTGTACGAATACCGTGGCCTGTTCTGGCGCCGTCCGTACCTGACCGCCGTCCTGACCGTGATGATGCTGTCCCTGGCTGGTATCCCGCTGACCGCGGGCTTCATCGGCAAGTTCTACATCATCGCCACCGGCGTCGAGTCGCACCAATGGTGGCTGGTCGGCTCCCTGGTACTGGGCAGCGCCATCGGCGTCTTCTACTACCTGCGTGTGATGGTCACCCTGTACCTGATGGAACCGAACCTGCGTCGCCACGATGCGCAACTGCACTGGGAACAACGTGCAGGCGGCGTGATGCTGCTGGCGATCGCCGTACTGGCGTTCTTCCTCGGCCTGTACCCACAACCGCTGCTGAACCTGGTTCAACAGTCGGGGTTGGCGGGTTGATCGCTTAAGCGATACTCGGTAGAAAACAGAAACGGCACCTTCGGGTGCCGTTTTTGCGTTTGTGGGATTTGTTACCGCTGCCCTCCCCTCCTTCTGCAATCCCCGAAACCTCGCGCAGGAATGTCCGTTTCGTCCTACATCCAGCACTGCGCACTTGGCTCTATCTTGAATGACTGGCTGGATCGATAAATCAACGCGAGAAAGAACAATGAACCGTGACATTGTCGTTCCGTTGGCCGAAGCAAAAAACAATCTGCCCAAACTCGTCGATGATGCAGCAGCCGGACAGATCATCACAATTGCCAAACATGGTCGGGCTCTTGCGCGTCTGGTTCCTGTAGGCAAACCCAGAGGTCAGCGGATCGGAGCGATGAAAGGCAAACTGGTGCTTCCGGAAGACTTTGACACCTCACTGCCTGACGACATGCTCGATGCTTTTGAAGGCGCTCAAGAATGAGGCGTCTCGAAAACCTGGACATTGGTGGCCCTTGCCCCACGTTTCGAGTGCCGTTTTTGCGTTTTGAGATTGGAGCTTTCAGGCGCCAAATTATGCAGTGCTACTCAGGTCGGCCCCGAAGCCATCACAGTTTCTTCACCATAGGAACGCAGGCCAGTTGAAGACCGGAGGGGGAATGGTAAACCGCGGGCTCCTCCCCAATGTAACCACAGCGTCGATAAAAGTCGGCGGCATTCAAAGTCGCATCCAGACGGACTTCCACCAGGCCAAGATCCCGCGCCAGATCTTCGAGAAAGCCCACGATACGCTTACCCAGGCCTCGTTCCATAAAGTCAGGATGTATAAAGATTGCGCCGATTTCGCGGTTCTCCGGATCCAGCATGCCTGTCGCCACAGGCTCACCCTGAACGCACCCCAGATAGAAATATTTTTCCATGAGCACACAGTAACCGTCCTCTGCTGCCCCCGATGTCCAGGTCAGCATTTGCTTCTCGGTATAGGCACCGATGCATTGATGTCGGATGGCTAGCCGCCGTATGTCGAATGCAGTCTGGGCATCGCTTTGGGTAGCTTTTCTAATTTCGAACATTTCACTCTCCATCAGCCATGTGCAGACGGAGAATCAAAAAGCCCCGTCCATCTCTGGCGGGGCTTTGGGTAAGACGTCAAATACCAAGCACGTATGACCTTATGGCCCGCCGGAAGCGGTCATAAAGGAACACATCATGTTCATTCGGCGTCGATCATTCATCGGCAGATAGTGCTGTGGATGATCCGATGAGTCAATCGCGAACGCCCCTTCCCCCCGGCATTACCCGAACAGTCTCACCGGACTGGTCGCTTTGTCCTACAGGCGTTTTTACGGCCRGGGTTTACCTTGAAAACGGGGGACGAAAAGGATGGCATCGAAGCCTTGACCTATTCGATTATCAAGACAACACTATACGCAGGTGACGTACAGAACATGGATGCTCTATTTATCGAATTACCTGCGTTTCAGAAACACCGAGACGATTACCTGGATGACGATCTGTTTCACAGTTTCCAGTTGGAGCTGCTGAAAAACCCCGAAGCGGGCGATCTCATTGAAGGCACGGGCGGGCTGCGAAAAATCCGCTTTTCCGATCAACGTCGCGGTAAAGGCAAGCGTAGCGGGCTTAGGGTGATTTATTACTGGTGGTCAGGTTTCGATCAATTCTGGCTGTTCACCGTGTATAGCAAAAACGAGCAAGACGACCTGTCGCCTTCCCAGAAAAAACTTTTCAGACAAACGCTGGATAGAGAAATCAACACGAGAACCCACTATGAAACGTGACATTTTTTCCGAACTGATGGAAGGCCTCGAAGCCTTGGCCGACGAGCGCCAAGGCAAGGTCACGCTGCGGACCCACAAGGTCAAGCTGCCGAAACTGGTACCCATCACTGCCGAGGAAGTGGTAGCCATCCGTCAACAGCTCAATCTTTCCCGGTCGGTGTTCGCCATGTATCTGCGCACCAACACCCGAACCCTCGAAAACTGGGAACAAGGACGGGCAACACCAAATGCCCAAGCCACGACACTGATCCGCTTGGTTGAACGCTTTCCGCAAACAATCGAACAACTCGCAGCGCTGACCTGAACGTGCAAGGTTGTCATTCCACGCACATGACGAAATTGTAATTCCCCCATCACCTTAGCGTTATCCGCAGCTTGCAACGATGTCACCCGGCGACCATGCCGGCGGGCCCTTGCCCGCCGAACAATAAAACCCACGCCGAAGCACGTTCCCGTTCTGCCGAACCCAAGGAGTGATTGATGGTTAACAATACAAAAATGTCGATAGCCGCTTTAGCGGTGGTTGTCGGCTCCGGGCCGTCCATGGTGTTGGCGGAAGAAAAACCCGAGGGGTTTATCGAGGGCAGCAGCCTGACGGTGCTCAACCGCAACTTATACTTCAATCGTGATCACCGTGACGGCCAGTCGAGTCCCACCGGCAATGGCTATTCCGAGGCCTGGGCTCACGCGGTCATCAGCAAGTTCGAATCCGGCTTTACCCAAGGCACCGTTGGATTCGGGGTCGATGCGTTTGCGATGATCGGCTTGAAACTCGATACCGGTGACGGGCGCAACGGTGGCCGTAGTTCTTTCGACGTGTTGCCGGTCGACAGCGATGGTCAGGCGCGGGATGAATACACCAAGGTCGGTGGCGCCGCCAAAGTGCGCGCCTTCGATACGGTGGTGAAGGTCGGCGATGTGTTCCCCGCCAACCCGGTGGTTGCGGCGGGTGACTCCCGACTGTTGCCGGAAAGCTTCCGGGGTGTCACGGCCACCAACACCAGTATCGAAGGTCTGTCGGTACAGGGTGGTCGCCTGCATGCGATGAGCCAGCCGGTGTCCAGCGACATGCGCGAAAACTTCGCGACCTTCTACGCCGGTCCAGTCAACTCACCGTGGATCGGCTATTTCGGTGGCGACTATGCACTGAACAAAAACCTCAGTTTCAGCCTGTATTCCAGTCGCCTCAAGGATGCCTGGAATCAGTATTACGCCGGCACCGCATGGACTTATCCGCTGTCGGATGACCTGTCGCTGTTCGGTGGCTTGAACTATTACAAGGCGGTCGACGAAGGCAAACAACTGCTCGGCGAGTTCGACAACAACATCTGGAGCGGCCGTGTCGGGGTGAAACTCGGCGCCCACTCCGTTGCCTTGTCGCACCAGCGCAACAATGGCAACGACGACTTCGATTACCTGCGCCAGTCCGACTCGATCTTCCTCGACAACTCCATCCAGTACAGCGACTTCAACTCGCCCAAGGAACGTTCCTGGATGGTGCGTTACGACCTCGATATGAGCAGCTATGGCGTGTCGGGTTTGTCGTTCATGACTCGTTACGCCCGCGGCACCGACGCCGATTACTCCAACGCCAACGCCGTTTACATGCGCCGCGATGCCGACGGCAACCCACTGACTGACCAGAAGCGCTGGGAGCGCGACATCGAAGTCAAATACGTGGTGCAGAGCGGCTCGCTGAAAGACATGTCTCTTCGTTTGCGCCAGGCCACCACCCGCGCCACGGCGTTTGAGTCGGATCTGGATGAAGTGCGGGTGATTGTCGAGTATCCGCTGGCGATTCTCTGACTTCACGGCTAATGCAAATTCACCTTTAGAAGCTCCTTGCTCCTTTGGTAAGAGGTGAATCTTTTGGCGTCCTTCGGGGCGCCTTTTTTATGCCCGTGAATTGAGCACTGCAGAAGCAGCCTTCGGCGACGCCTACAGGGTCGGCTTCTGTTTCGGGAGGGTTTGGTGTTGGCTTTTTCATGATTTCGGCATTCAGCGTGATGGTTAGAACTGACCCATTCGGTTCCACGCGAAAAGGAGGCAGCTGTACGCAGGTTGGAACCCGGGCCACTGAGCAAAACCCGACAGACTCGAAGTCTCCCGCGCACAGCCGCCATAACGGAGTGCACACATCAAGGTGCGCACGTCATGAAAGGCGCTTTTGCTTTCAGTGGAGCCGCGGGGTTCCAATTCCGATCACTGAATTGGCAGCGACAAACACAGGCTAGAGAGCGGACGTCCGACGGACAACCTGAAAACATTGTGGGAAGCCTCCCTACCTTCGCCATATCTGTTAAACATCCCGAATTGAAATACTCAACGTAGGTTGGAGGCCCTCTGTGCCCTCACCCGCCCTGTCGGCGGCAATCGCCTGCCACGGTGTATTTGATGGTATTGAGTTGGCCCTTTGAATCTTCATAGGTCATGGCAGTCGGCACCACGGAGCAGGCAACTTGCGGTCGCACAACGCTCACCACTTTGACCACATCCAACTTCATCCCGTATTCGTAATCTTTCACCACCGGCGCAGGTTTGCCCTGGTTGGCCGCGTATTGCTGCATGGCTTGGGCGTTGGCACTGAACGCCCTCTCAAACGTCCTGTCACCGCCGCCTTCTGCCAGCGCATTCAACGACATCGCCATCACACCGACGAACGCCATCAACTTAAAAACTTTCATATCCAGTACCTTCAAATCCAGGCTCAAAAAAAAGCCCACCATCGGCCTTCGATGACGGGCTAGTTCAGGTGCGACACGCTTACAAGTCTTTGGTCTTGTCGTCCTTTTTTTCATTCAACACGACGGGGTTACGCGCCTGTTCCTTGGCGACAAACGCCTCCACCGAACGGTCATTGGCCGCCATCATTTTCTCAAAGACTCTGTCGCCGCCACCTTCAGCCAAAACAACAGAAGACATCACCAACGCCGCTGCGAACGCACTCAGTTGTACAAGTTTCATGCTTGATTCCTCGTTTAATTAACTAACGGGATCAAGGTAACAATCCGAACCTTTCGTGACGGTGGCGCGCAAATTACATATCCGTTATGTAACCTGAAAGGCACCTGTGGCGAGGGAGCTTGCTCCCGCTGGGTCGCGAAGCGGCCCCTCCTTCACAAAAAAAGAAGGGGCCTGCTACGCAGTCCAGCGGGAGCAAGCTCCCTCGCCACAGATAGTGGTATGCCTGAAACATTGGCTTATGAGGTGGGACTCCTCTCCTCTTCACCTCGGTGCGCGAGCTGATACAGCGCCGGCAAAATCAGCAGCGTCAGGATGGTCGAAGACAGAATCCCGCCGATCACCACCGTCGCCAACGGTCGCTGCACCTCCGCACCCGTGCCGGTCGCCAAAGCCATGGGAATGAAGCCCAGGGACGCCACCAGCGCCGTCATCAACACCGGGCGCAGACGCGTGAGCRCACCCTCATTGATTGCATCAGCGAGCGAACGCCCCTCCTCCCGCAAATTGCGGATAAACGCGATCATCACCAGACCGTTGAGCACCGCCACCCCCGATAGCGCAATGAAACCAACGCCCGCCGAGATCGACAGCGGAATATCCCGCACCCACAAGGCCATGACGCCCCCGGTCAACGCAAACGGAATCCCGGTGAACACCAGCAAGCCATCCTTGAGGTTGTTGAACATCATGAACAGCAGCCCGAACACCAACAGCAAGGCCACCGGCACCACGATCTGCAAGCGTTTGGCCGCCGACTGCAACTGCTCGAACTGCCCGCCCCAGCCGGTCCAGTAACCCGCCGGAACCTGCACATCGCGCTCAATCACCTCACCGGTCTCTTTAACGAAGGAGCCAATATCGCGCCCACGCACGTTGGCGCTGACGATCACCAGCCGCTTGCCGTTTTCGCGGCTGACCTGATTCGGCCCGAGCACCAGATCAAGGCTGGCGACGTCCTTGAGGGCGATGAAGCCAATCTGATCGGCCGCGCCATTCAAAGGCGCCGGCACCGGAATCAGCAGCGCCGACAAACCTTCGATGTCCTTGCGCATGGCATCGGAAAGGCGCACCACCATGTCGAAACGCCGATCGCCTTCATACAGTGTCCCGGCCTGACGCCCGCCGACCGCCACCGCAATGGTGTCTTGCACGTCACCGACGTTGAGCCCGTAACGCGCCGCCTTGTCGCGGTCGATGTTGATGGTCAGCACCGGCAGGCCAGTGGTTTGCTCGACCTTGACCTCGGACGCGCCGTTGACCTTCTGCATGGCGGCAGCGACCTTCGCCGCCGTAGCGTTGAGCACGTCCATGTCATCCCCGAACACCTTGACCGCCACATCGCTGCGCACGCCGGAGATCAGTTCGTTGAAGCGCAACTGGATCGGCTGCGACAGTTCATAGTTGCTGCCCGGCAGCGTCGCGGCGGCTTGTTGCAGTTCGGCCATCAGGGTCTCGCGGGACTTGCCCGGATCCGGCCACTGCGCCTTCGGCTTGAGCATCACGTAGCTGTCGGAGATGTTCGGCGGCATCGGGTCGGAGGCGATTTCGGCGGTGCCGGTACGGGCGAACACACGCTCGACTTCGGGCACCTTGTTGAGAATCAAGGTCTCCAGACGCTGCTGCATATCCACCGATTGCGTGAGGCTGGTGCCCGGCACGCGCAAGGCTTGCAGGGCAAAATCGCCCTCACTGAGGCTCGGCACAAACTCGCTGCCCATGCGGCTGGTGAGCACGCCGCTGAGCACAATCACAGCCAGCGCCGCCCCAACCGCCATGGCGCGATGGGACATCACCCACGCCAGCGCCGGCGCATAAACGCGACGCGCGCCGCGCATGACCACGCCCTCTTCTTCCTTGACCTTGCCGGTGACAAACAACGCGATGGCCGCCGGCACAAAGGTCACCGACAACAGCATGGCGCCCAACAGCGCGATGACCACGGTGAAGGCCATCGGGTGGAACATTTTCCCTTCGACACCGCTCAGGGCGAAGATCGGCAGGTACACGACCATGATGATCAACTGGCCGAAAATCAGCGGCCGCCGCGCTTCTTTGGCCGCCGCGAATACTTCGTGGAAACGCTCGGAACGGCTCAGCAAACGCCCGTGATGCTGCTGCGCATGGGCCAGCCGTCGCAGGGTGTTTTCGACGATCACCACCGCGCCGTCGACGATGATGCCGAAGTCGAGGGCGCCGAGGCTCATCAGGTTGGCACTGACTTTGTTGGTGAACATGCCGGTGAAGGTGAACAGCATCGACAGCGGAATGACCATCGCGGTGATCAACGCCGCGCGGATGTTGCCCAGGAACAGGAACAGAATCGCGATGACCAGAATCGCCCCTTCCACCAGGTTCTTTTTCACCGTGGCGATGGCCTTGTCCACCAGGTGCGTGCGGTCATACACCGGCACCGCGATCACGCCTTTGGGCAGGGAACGATTGATCTGTTCAAGCCTGGTCGCCACTGCCTGGGAGACCGTTCGGCTGTTTTCGCCGATCAGCATGAACACCGTGCCCAGCACCACTTCGCGACCGTTTTCGGTGGCGGCACCGGTGCGCAGTTCGCGGCCGATGTCCACGGTCGCGACATTCTTGATCCGGATCGGCGTCCCGTCGACATTGGCCATCACGATATTGGCGATGTCGTCAGTGCTCGCCACTTGCCCGGGCGCGCGAATCAGCAGCTGCTCGCCGCTGCGCTCGATGTAACCGGCGCCGACGTTGGCGTTGTTGCGCTCCAGCGCCGTGACCAGATCGGTGAGGGTCAATTTGTAAGCCGCCAGCCGCTTCGGGTCGGGGGCGATCTGGTATTCCTTGGCGAATCCGCCGATGGTGTTGATCTCGGCCACACCGGGCACGTTGCGCAATTGCGGCTTGATGATCCAGTCCTGAATCACCCGCAAATCGGTTGGCGTGTAGGCGGTGCCGTCGTCCTTCAGCGCACCGTCCTGCGCCTCCACCGTCCACAGGAAAATCTCCCCGAGCCCGGTGGAAATCGGCCCCATCAGCGCTTCCGCGCCCTCGGGCAATTGCTCCCTGGCGATCTGCAAGCGCTCGTTGACCAATTGCCGGGCAAAGAACAGATCGGTGCCGTCCTTGAAGATCACCGTGACCTGCGACAGCCCCGAACGCGACAGCGAACGGGTCTGCTCCAGCGCCGGCAAACCGGCCATGGCGGTTTCAATCGGGAAGGTGATGCGCTGCTCGGTTTCCAGCGGCGAGAACCCGGCCGCGCCGGTGTTGATTTGCACCTGGACGTTGGTGATGTCGGGCACGGCGTCGATCGGCAGTTTTTGGTAACTGGCGATGCCGAGGCCGGCCATGAGGAGAACGGCGAGCAGCACGATGATGCGCTGCTCGATGGCAAACTGGATCAGGCGTTCGAACATGAGAACCTTCCGGTCGAGGTTGACGGATCAGTGGGAGCCTTCAATGAGAGTGCTCGGCCGAGGCTTTGCCCAATTCCGATTTGAGGACGAAGCTGCCGGCACTGGCGACTTGCACGCCCGGTTCCAGACCTTGGGTGACTTCCACCAGACCGGCCGCGCGACTGCCCAGCTCCACCGCTTGCGCCTTGAAGCCGTCATCGGTGCGCACGAACACCGTGGGTTTGTCCTCGACGGTCTGGATCGCGGTTTCAGGTACGGCGACCCTGGCTTGGCGACTGTCGGTCGCCACCAGCGCGGTGACGAACAGGCCGGGGCGCCACGAGCCTTGCGGATTTTCCAGGGCCACGCGGACCGTTGCAGTGCGGGTCTGTTCACCGAGCAAACTGCCGACGTAGGCCACGGTGCCGGCGACTTCAGCGTTGAGTTCCGGGGCGCTGACGGTGACCGGTTTGCCCACTTGTACCTTGGTCAGCTCCTTGGGCGAAACGCCGAACGTCACCCACACCCGCGACAGGTCGGAGAGGGTAAAAGCCGCCGAGGTTTCATCGACCACCTCCCCCGGCGTCAGGTGTTTTTCCACCACCACACCGTCGAACGGCGCACGCAGTTCATAGCGATTGCCGCCGGTGGCGACCACGCTGCCGCTGAGCACGCTGATTTTTTGCCGGGCATTGGTCAGGGCAATTTCGGCTTCTTCCAATGCCTGGCGTGCCTGAAGGAAATCCTGCTCGGCGGAGATCTTGTCCTGCCACAGTTTTTTCTCGCGTTCGTAGGTGGTGCGCGCCAAGGTCAGGCGCCGCTGCGCGGCAGCCTGTTCGCTGCGCTGATCAGAGATCTGCTGACTGGCGATCACCGCCAGCAACTGGCCCTTCTTCACCGGCTGCCCAAGATTGACCGATACCGACTCGACCACCCCGGGCACCCGAGGCACCACGTGCGCGGTACGGTCCTCGTCAAAGCGCACTTCGCCGGGGAACGGCAAGCCGAGGCTGATGTTCTGCGCCCGCGCTTCGGCCAGTTGAATGCCCGCCGCTGCGATCTGTTCGGTGCTCAGCTCCAGGTGCCCTTCTTCTGTATGTTCACCGTTGGCTGCTGTGCCTTCTTCAGCGTGACCGGCGTGTTCCGCCGCTTCATCGGCGTGAGCGTCGATGGACGCATTTCCCGGCCACATCGAGCCAATACCAATGCCCAGCGCCAACGTCGCCGCAGCCACCACGATCAGTTTTTTTTCCATGGAAACTCCTCTGCGCCATACCATCGCGCAGTGATTTGAAAGATGAAATTCAAGGGCTGACGGTGAGGTCGCCGAAGATGCGTTCGATGCGTACTCGCGCGTCCGTCGCCTCGCTGACGGCCTGGATGTATTGGCTGCGTGCGCTGATCAGGGTGCGCTGGGCGTCGAGCACATCGAGGAAGCCGAACTTGCCCATTTCGAAACCGCGTGTGGCGCTGTCGACCGCACTTTGCGCGGCGGGCAGGATGGTCTGGTTGAACGCTTCGACTTCGCCATTGGCGGTCTGCCATTGCTCAAGGGTGGTCTGGATTTCCGTGCGCAAACGCAGCTCGGTGGCGTTGCGCAGGTCCCGCGCCTGATCGCTGCGCCGGGCTGCCGCCAGCACGTTGCCCTGATTGCGGTTGAACAGCGGAATCGGCAGCGACAGCCCGACCACGTTGACCCGCTCGCGCTCGGTTGCGCTGTATTGACTGCCAATGCTCACGGTCAGATCGGGAATGCGTTGCGACTTTTCCAGACCCAATGAGGCTTCGCGCTGATCGATCTGCAATTTGGCCAGACGCAGCTCGGCGGTCTCGTTCAGGCGCTCCAGCAATCGACTTGCCGATGGCACGGTGGGCATGCTTTGCGCGGCCGCTTGCACGGTGGTCGAGGTTGGCCACGGTGCGCCCATGACCTGCGCCAATTGCTGGTAGGCGTTGGCCCGATCGCGTTCGGCGCGGCTCAGTTCCAGGCGCACTTCGGAGAGTTGCACGTGCGCCCGGGTGCCTTCGACTGGCGATGATTTGCCGGCCTCGATGCGTCCTTGGGCGATGCGCAAACCGTGTTCGGCCAGTTGCAGCGACTGGCGGGACAACTGCAAGCGTTGTTGCGCGGTCCGGGCGCTGTTGAACGCCTGAATCACATCGGCGCGCAAGGCATTGCGCTTGCGCTCCCACTCGATCCCGGCGGCGTCCTGCGCGCGGCTGGCGACGTCGATCCGTGCACTACGTTTGCCGCCCAGTTCGATCGGTTGGCTGAGCATCACCGTGGTGGTTCGCGAATCGCGCCGGGTGTCTTCGGCCTCCCACGACACTTCGGGGTTGGGGATCAGACCGGCCTGTTTGCGCTCACCCTCGGCGATGCCGATTTCCCACTGCGCAGCCGCCAGATCCGGGTTACCGGCAAATGCCGTTTGCAGGGCTTGATCGAGGGTCAGGGTGGATGCATGCACAAGCCCCGTGCCGGCCAGCCACACAACGCTGGCCGTCACTGTCCTCGCTGTTTTTTTCAGGCGTGCTCGCGCCGTCCGTTCTTTTAAACCGGGCAATGGAAGACTTCCTTTATTCAAGAATCTTTGATGCCGCCACGGTAGGGTTTTGAACTTATCGGCAAGGTGACTGGAACATTACAAATCCGTCATCCACGGTTTATGGAAGTTGTTTTGATCTAGGATGCGAAGTGCGAAAGGCGACATAGCAATACATGGAAACAAATACACGGTAGTTATCTGCCAAACAGCACTTGCCTGAATGTGGCGCATGGGCATTCGGGCTTGCCTGCTGCGACAGGCTGTCGCAGACGACCCTATTAAGGGCTCAAGACCCAGCATTTCAGTTGACCCTGTAGCCACTACAGCCTTTACCTTGCACGCCATCACACAGGGAAACCGCCGTAGGAAACCAGCAACTCACAATCTCTAGTCGTTATTCAAATCCGTCCGGAAGCCCCTACAAAAACAACAACTTTCCTGGCCACCTTAATTAAATATCCATTAAATAAAAGTGGTGATAGATCATGCGAATCCTTGTCGTCGAGGACGAGCTTAAAGCTGCCGAATACTTGCATCAGGGACTGACGGAAAGTGGTTATATCGTTGACCACGCGGCCACTGGCGCCGATGGACTGCATCTGGCGCAACAGCAGGCATATGACCTGGTGATCCTGGATGTGAACCTGCCGGAACTCGATGGCTGGGGCGTGCTGGAGCAATTGCGTCGCACCCATTCCACCCGGGTGATGATGCTCACCGCGCGCGGGCGTCTGGCCGACAAGATTCGTGGTCTGGATCTGGGTGCCGACGATTATCTGGTCAAGCCATTCGAGTTTCCGGAATTGCTGGCGCGGGTGCGCACGCTGATGCGCCGCAGCGAAAACATCCCGGTGCCGCAGGTGCTCAAAGTCGCCGACCTGGAACTTGATCCGGGCCGTCATCGCGCCTTTCGCGGCGAGCAGCGCATCGACCTGACCACCAAGGAGTTCGCCCTGCTGCATCTGCTGATGCGCCAGTCCGGGGAAGTACTGACCCGCACCCAGATCATTTCGCTGGTGTGGGACATGAATTTCGACTGCGACACCAACGTGGTCGAAGTGTCGATCCGGCGTTTGCGGGCGAAGATCGACGACCCGTTCGACAGCAAACTGATCCACACCCTGCGCGGTGTCGGCTATGTGCTGGAGGCGCGGGAATGAAGCCGGCCAGCCTGTCGATGCGCCTGGGCCTGACGGTGAGTATTCTCGGCGCGCTACTGGTGGTGTTCCTGGCGATCCTTGCCTACTTTGCCCTGACCCATGAGTTGAACGCGTTATCCAGAAACAGCCTGGCCCAGAAGGTGGAACAGGTGGAACACAGCCTGTCGCTGTACGCCGATGCCGCAGAAATTCGTTCGGCGCCGCACATTCTGCTCGATCAGGTCATGGGCCATGACAACCTCACCCTGACGATTTATGACCGCAGTAACTTGCGCACGCCGCTGTTGAAATCCGGCTCCGGCATGGCCGACCCGCGCCTTGAACGCAAGGCAGTACTGGCTGCCGACGAACCACTGGCGTTCTCCGACGGCACCGACGATCAAGGCAAGCGCTACCTGACCGCTTCTCGGTTGGTCCGCATCAAGGACGGCACCCGCGTCCCGGTGCTGCTGTCGATGGACGATGCCCACAATCAGGCGTTGCTCAGCGCCTATCTGCGCTCGACGCTGATTGCTTTGCCGTTGCTGCTGATCTTCATCGGCCTCAGTGCCTGGGCCGCCGTACAGCGGGGGCTGATGCCGTTGCGCGAGTTTCGCAAAGTGGCGGCGATGGTCTCGACGCAAGACCTCGGCCATCGGCTGTCGGTGCTCGACATGCCCCAGGAACTCAGTGAGCTGGCCCAGGGGATCAACGTCATGCTGGATCGCCTCGACAATGGTGTGCAGCAGTTGTCGCAGTTCTCCGATGACCTGGCCCATGAACTGCGCACGCCGATCAACAATCTGATGGGCAAGGCACAGGTGACGCTGTCCCGGGAACGCACGGCCGAGGCGTACAAAAACGTCTTGGTGTCCTGCACCGAAGAGCTGGAGCGTGTTGCGCGGATTGTCTCGGACATGCTGTTTCTGGCGCAGGCCAGTAACCCCGCAGCGCTCACATCTTTCGAGTCGGTCGCCCTGGAAGAAGAAGTCGAAAAAGTGGCCGACCTGTTTTCCTTGTCGGCGCAAGACAAGCGCATCAGCCTGAGCGTGACCGGCAGCGCGCGCGTGCTGGGCGACCGGCTGATGATTCAACGGGCGATCTCGAACCTGCTGTCCAACGCCCTGCGCCACTGTCCGGCCGGGCAAACGGTTTCGCTGCACATTGAGCAAGAGGCGACACAGGTTGCACTGGAAGTCAGCAACCCCGGCGCGGGCATCGAAGCGCAGCATCTGCCGCACCTGTTCGACCGCTTTTACCGGGTCGACAGCAGCCGCTCCCGCTCACAAGGCAGCACCGGACTGGGCCTGGCCATCGTGCGCTCGATCATGAGCCTGCATCAGGGGGTGGCACAGGTTAAAAGCTCGCCTGGGACGTTGACGGTGTTTCGATTGGGATTTCCCACCCCCGATGAATAGATGCCCAGTCATTCAACCTGCATTTTTTCTGAAACGCCTTCATACGCGATAGGAAAAATCGTCGCGCGAAGAACCCTGAAGAGCCACAAAAGTCAGTCATCACGATTTCGCACCTCCATGCAGCTGAAATTTCCGACAAGTGCATGCGTCGAAATCGTTGGGGCGGGTATGTCCCGCAATACCGTCCCATTCAACACCCGCCGATGCGTCACGAAAAAAATCGTCAAGCCGACAATTGATGTGTACGTATTTCAACACCCCTTGAATATGGTTTTTGAAACTTCCTGTCATTTTTGACCGAGCCAATACCTGCCTTATACATTTGCTCCGTGCTCGATACAGCACATCCAATGTCTAACAAAAAGAGAGTTTAATCATGGGTTATATGGGTAACTGGAACGCCAACAAAGTGATCGACCTTGAACAACAGGAAGCGCCTACGCCAGAGCAGGTTGAAGAACTGCAACTGACTGAGGCTGAACAGTCCGAACTGGAAGCCGTATAAAAAACGGGGGGCCGGCGCCCCCCGTTTCTCGAGGGAGCGAACAATGGGTTTCACACTAGCCGAACGAGAACTCACCCTGGAGCAAGCTGAACAGCGGATTCACGCTGAACTTGATGGCTTGGGCCTGCGTGTCGACACCCGCACACTGGGTCAGCAGATTGTCGCGGTCCATGCCTCTGCCAGCTCCAGCGATCAGCACCACACCGCCAGGGGATCAGGTAAAGGCTACCCGCGCCACGCCCGTGTCGGTGCACTTTACGAAATGCTGGAACACTATTTAAGTGACCACTTGGATACATCCGACATTCACTATGTAGCCCCGCGCTATTTTTCCGACACATCACTATTTACTGACGACACTGCCCTGGCACTTATCGCCGAACAACCCAATGCCATAACAGCCTGCCGACAGTATACGAATGTTCTAAAGCACACTTCATTTACATACCCGGTCGCTTTATGCACACCCGGTTATTCACGACGAACACCGATACAAGACACAACCAACTATGGCGCACTGCAACGTTATGCCAGTAATAGCGGAACCGCTATTGGCGCAACTTACAACGAGGCGGTTTTGCATGCTGCCAATGAATGTATTGAGCGCGATGCGGTTTCGTTGTTCTTGCTGGAGCATTTTTACTACGAAAACCACGCGCCCCTGCGCCGCGTCGCACGCATGTCCGATCACGACGAGCTGGGTCGGCTGTGGCTGGACGCCGAAGCGGAGATCGGTGCCGAGATCGTCCTTGTCGACATCAGCACCGAATTCCTGCCGCGAACCTTTCTGGCCTTTTCAGCCGCGCCATGCACTCACCCGCGAGTCTTCGGCACCGGTTGCTCGATCGATGCCAGGCATGGCGCATGGCGAGCACTTACCGAACTGGTTCAGTTACATCTTTGGTCCTCGGAGCCTGAACTGAGAGACTATCTGAGCAACGCTCAGCGGCATCTGACGGCCTTTCCTCGCCTGTTGCGCTGCCTGCGATTCGATCTGCATCCGCTGTTGAACCTGTGCGAGCAACAAACGGTAGTCTTGCCCGATGCTCGTGATGAACGACCATTGGCCGAGCAAATCAGCTTGCTGGCCGAAGACCTGCATCGGTATGGGCGCACGCTGGGCATTGCACCGCTTCACCAGACCGCCCTCGGCACCACGCTGGTCAATGTCGTCATTCCGGGGCTGGAGCGATTTTTCGTAGTCTCCAGCGGCAACGTGGTTATCCCGCAGGCGCGGGGACGGCGCTTGGAAAGGCGACATGGAGCGCCGGCATGAACGCTCGATCGGCAACGACTGCCCTCCATCGAGAACAGCGCTTGGCTCAATCCTTCGTCCGTCATGTGGCATCCCCTGGCAAACTCGATCGTTACATCGAGCCCTTGGGGCCGGGGCTCCATCAGCTCTTCGTTCTGCGCGTGAATGGCTGCGACTGGGTGGGCCGAAAAGTCCTGCAACACACTGACACTGACGGCTGGCATATCAACAGCCTGCTCAGGCCCTGGATGTTGCTCGGACCGCTCGCTGAGTGGCATTGGGGCAATGAAGGTGCAGAGATCTATTTTCGAGGAGTTACCCGACAAGAAAAGGAAACGGCTTTCCACGTTGCGCAGACTAAACCGGACAGCGAGGTGTGTTTCCCGCTTCCTGTCACTGATGACACGGGCCTGGAGTTTGTTTGCCCGCCCGAATACTGGCAGTGCAATGAATCGCTCGCCAAGCAACTGGATGCCGACGAAAGCCACTTTCGCCAGCATTGCGCAACGTTACTCAAGACGATATCGAGTCCCGGCGCGGTGATCCATGATCCGGCGTGCTCGACTGGGGAATTCATTGCGCACCTGGCCCGCGAACTCCCCGACCGACATTGCCTGGGCTCCGATCGTTCGGCGTCGATGATCGAACATGCAAAAAATCGTCATGGCACCTCATCTGCCGAATTTTATCTGGCCGATGCCCGAAACATTGCCTCTGCCGGCATCAAATGTGATGTGCTGATACTGCGTTTCCTCAATGCCGAAGTCATGACTCGCGCCGATGCGCAGCAGACATTGCACGATATGGCACCGTGCGTGAATCCGGGAGGCACGATTATCGTTTTCGGCCATACGCCGGTACTGATTTCCGTTCCCTACATGGCCCAGATCCTGAAACTGCAGGTGATTTCCAGTGTAGCGGCCCGCCCCGGGCACACGGAGCTGTTCCAGTTCTACAGGCTGAAGGTTCCCATCTGATGGTGGTCTCCCCGATCAATGGCTACTACCCGACTCGTGACGGCCACCATCTCTATTGGGAGCGGCACGGCACCCCCGGCAGCGAACCGATATTTTTCCTGCATGGCGGGCCGGGTGGTCGTAGCGCCCTCCATCATCTTGAGTTCTTCGATCTGCGATGTTTCGATATCATTTTGTTCGACCAGCGAGGCTGCGGGCGCTCCCTTCCCCTCGGCGAGCTCCAGCACAACAGCACTGGGCTGTCCGTTGAAGACATCGATGCCCTGCGTCGGCATTTTGGTTTCGAAAAAATCAGTTTGCTGGGCATTTCATGGGGAAGCTGGTTGGCCATCCAATACCAGCAGCGCTATCCCGACGCCATTCTGAAAACCACGTTGGTCTCGGTGTTCATACCATTTGTTGCGAACGTAAGCGCCTACGATAAAACCTTGAGCGAAGGTTTATCTCAATTCGCCATTGGCTCCCACGACGCCAGTGCGCGGGGTATCTACCAGCTACTGAGCAATGGTTGCGAGGTGCAAAAGCGTCAGGCTGCCATCCACTGGCTGCAGGCTATTTTGCAATTGAACGGGCAATCGATGTGCCCGCACGCACTCGAAGACTTCGTTGATGAAGAAGCGGTGCGCGCCATCTGCCTGGAGTTGCATTACCACGTTAATCACTATTTCTTCACACGGGCGGACGAGCGTCTCCGGGTCGATGCCGATACCCTGGTGATACAAGGCATCAAAGACACCTTCGGCATGTCCAGCGTACGTTGGCTTCGCCAGCGCCAGAACATCCGTTGTCGTCTGCTCCACGCCGGGCACAACGCCTTCGACCTCGCGGTAATGAGAACCGTACGCCAGTCGCTGAAACGAGAAAGTGGGCATAAATAGAAACGGCACCCGAAGGTGCCGTTCGACGTCGCAGGCCGATCTGTTACTTACGCGCCACCTCCCACGATTTCAGCAGTTCGGCATAGCTCACGGTTTCACCCTTGGGCTTCTCGTTAGCCAGTTTCGGCTTCGGTGCGCCCGGTTGGTCGAACCAGTATTGCGCGTCGCGTTCCGGGTTCATTTTCGGCGCGCAAGTGGCCTGGGCCTTGGAGCGTTCCAGACGGGTCATGATCGCGTCCTGATCCTTGGCCAGACCATCGAGCGCCTGTTGCGGGGTTTTCTCGCCGCTGGCGGCTTCGGCGATGTGGCTCCACCACAACTGTGCCAGACGCGGATAGTCCGGCACGTTGGTGCCGGTCGGGGTCCATTGCACCCGCGCCGGGCTACGATAGAACTCGACCAGGCCACCGAGCTTCGGCGCCAGGTCGGTCATGGCTTGAGAGTTGATGTCCGACTCGCGGATCGGTGTCAGGCCGACGATGGTTTTCTTCAGCGACACGGTTTTCGAGGTCACGAACTGCGCGTACAGCCAGGCCGCGAGTTTCTGTTTCTCAGGCGTGGACTTCATGAATGTCCAGGAACCCACGTCCTGATACCCAAGCTTCATGCCCTCTTCCCAGTACGGCCCTCTCGGCGACGGCGCCATGCGCCACTTCGGCGTACCGTCGGCGTTCACCACCGGCAGGCCCGGTTTGGTCATGTCGGCGGTAAAGGCGGAGTACCAGAAGATCTGTTGGGCAATGTTGCCCTGAGACGGTACCGGGCCAGACTCGGAAAAGGTCATGCCCGCTGCTTCCGGCGGCGCATAGGCCTTCATCCAGTCGACATATTTCTGCGTCGCGAACACCGCCGCCGGGCCGTTGGTATCGCCGCCACGGGTCACGCTGGAACCGACCGGATGGCAGTCCTCGACACGGATGCCCCACTCGTCCACCGGCAAGCCGTTGGGCAGCCCCTTGTCGCCGCCGCCGGCCATGGAGAACCAGGCATCGGTGAAGCGCCAGCCCAGGGATGGATCCTTCTTGCCGTAGTCCATGTGCCCGTAGATGCGTTTGCCGTCGATTTCCTTGACGTCTTCGCTGAAGAATTTGGCGATGTCTTCATAGGCCGACCAGTTCACTGGCACGCCCAATTCGTAGCCGTACTTTTCCTTGAATTTTGCTTTCAGGTCCGCCCGATCAAACCAGTCGGCGCGGAACCAATACARGTTGGCGAACTGCTGGTCGGGCAGCTGATAGATCTTGCCGTCCGGCGCGGTGGTGAAGGAAATGCCGATGAAGTCCTTGATGTCGAGGGTCGGCGAGGTGAAGTTCTTGCCTTCGTTGGCCATCAGGTCGGTGATCGACTCGGTCTTGCCATAGCGAAAGTGCGTACCGATCAGGTCGGAGTCGTTGACCCAGCCGTCATAGATGCTCTTGTCCGACTGCATCACGGTCTGCAGCTTTTCCACCACATCGCCTTCTTGCAGCAAGTCGTGGGTGACTTTGATCCCGGTGATCTCGGTGAAGGCCTTGGCCAGCACCTTGGACTCGTATTCATGGGTGGTCAGGGTTTCCGAGACAACCTTGATGTCCATCCCGCGAAACGGCTCGGCCGCCTTGATGAACCACTTCAATTCCGCGAGTTGCTGATCGGCCGTCAAGGTGGACGGTTTGAATTCGCCGCCGATCCACTTTTTCGCAGCGTCTTCGTAGGCATCAGCCCAGGCCGATGCGCTCAATCCGCTGAGTGCCAGCATGGCTGCCAGTGAAATGCTATGTCGCAGCTTATTGTTTTTGTCGAACATAGAGACCTCCTTTATGGGTTTCGGAGCAACATTGCCGAGCGATTCGACTAGCCCCAACGCATCACAGCCAACAGCCACACCAGGGACAACGCGAACGCTATCCAGATGCTCCAGTCGGTGACGCCGATTACCAGCAAATGCAGGTAGGCGCTGCCGAGAAGACCGATAAACAGCCGATCGCCACGGGTGGTGGTAATCGGCAGAAAACCTTTTCGAAGAATGCTTGGCGAACGCAACTCCCAAGTCGTCATGCCCACCAGGATCAAGGCTATGACGCCGAAGAACGCCGCCGTCGGGCTGGTCCAACTCATCCATTCCATCATCAGTTCCTCATACCCGGCCCAGGGCAAAGCCCTTGGCCACGTGGTTGCGAACAAACCAGATCACCAGCATGCCCGGCAGGATGGTCAACACCCCCGCCGCTGCCAGCACGCCCCAGTCGATGCCGGACGCCGAGACCGTGCGGGTCATCACCGCGGCGATGGGTTTGGCGTTCACCGACGTCAGGGTTCGCGCCAGCAACAATTCGACCCAGGAAAACATGAAGCAGAAAAACGCCGTGACACCGATCCCGGAGCCGATCAGCGGAACGAAAATCTTCACGAAGAACTTGGGAAAGCTGTAGCCATCGATGTAGGCGGTTTCGTCGATTTCCTTGGGAACGCCAGACATGAAGCCCTCAAGAATCCACACCGCCAGCGGCACGTTAAACAGACAGTGAGCCAACGCCACCGCGATGTGCGTGTCGAACAAGCCGATCGAGGAATACAGCTGGAAGAACGGCAACAGGAACACCGCCGGCGGTGCCATGCGGTTGGTCAGCAGCCAGAAGAACAGGTGCTTGTCACCGAGGAAGCGATAACGCGAAAACGCATACGCCGCCGGCAACGCCACGGTCAGGGAAATAATCGTATTCATGCTGACGTAGTACGCCGAGTTGAGGTAGCCGGTGTACCAGCTCGGGTCGGTGAAGATCACCTTGTAGTTGGCGAAAGTGAAATCCTGGGGAAACAGCGTCAGGCCGCCGAGGATTTCGGTGTTGCTCTTGAAGGACATGTTCAGCAGCCAGTAGATCGGCACCAGCAGGAACAGGATGTAGACCAGCAGCGGAATCAGCTTTCTCTTGCTCATGGCAGGCCTCACCGATTGGCGTCAGAGTGAGTCATGGCGGTGTAGAACAGCCACGACACCAACAGGATGATCAGGAAGTACACCAGCGAGAAAGCCGCCGCCGGGCCGAGGTCGAATTGCCCTACGGCCATCTGGGTCAAGGTCTGACTCAGGAAGGTCGTGGCATTGCCCGGACCACCACCGGTCAGCACGAACGGTTCGGTGTAGATCATGAAACTGTCCATGAACCGCAGCATCACCGCGATCAGCAGCACGCTCTTGAGCTTGGGCAACTGGATGTGCCGGAACACCGCCCAGGCCGACGCCCGATCGATCCGCGCCGCCTGGTAATACACATCCGGAATCGCCCGCAGACCGGAGAAACACAACAACGCCACCAGCGACGTCCAGTGCCACACGTCCATCACCAACACCGTGACCCAGGCGTCCATGGTGTTGGCCGCATAGTTGTAGCTGATGCCCATGCCGTTGAGGCTGGACCCAAGCAAGCCGATGTCGGCCCGGCCGAAAATCTGCCAGATGGTGCCGACCACGTTCCACGGGATCAGCAGCGGAATCGCCAGGATAATCAGCACCAGCGACGACCAGCGGCCCTTGATCGGCATGGTCAGGGCGATGGCGATGCCCAACGGAATTTCAATCAACAACACGCAGGCGGAATAGATGAACTGGCGCAGCAGCGAGTCATGCAGCCTTGGGTCGAGCAACACCTGCTTGTACCAATCGGCGCCGACGAAATAGCGGCTGGACTGGTCGAAGATGTCCTGCACCGAATAGTTGACCACGGTCAYCATCGGGATCACCGCACTGAACGCCACCAGCAGGAACACCGGCAGCACCAGCCACCAGGCCTTGTTGTTCTGCACCTTGTTCATGGCAGCACCTCCAGCAAGTAATCATCGGCGTAGACCATCAGCCATTGCCCCGGGAAACTGATGTACGCCGTGCCCTCGGGCACCGGTTTGTCTTCGGCCAGGCGTACTTTCAGCAGCACGCCGTCGAGGTTCAGGGTCATGATTTTGTAGGTGCCCAGGTCCTCGACGTGTACGACCTTAGCCCGCAACGCGTCATCAAAGGCTTCCTCCCACACATGGACGAACTCCGGACGGATGCCGACCTTCAGGGTTTTCCATTCGCTGTCGGCGATCCGTTGCTGCATCGCGTGGGACAACGGCAAGTGAGTCCCGGCAAAACCGACACCGCCGGCCTGCGGCTGGACGTCGATCAGGTTCATCCCCGGGCTGCCGATGAAATAGCCGACAAAGGTGTGGCTCGGCCGTTCGAACAATTCCCGTGGCGTACCGAACTGCACGATCTGCCCGCCGTACATCACCGCGATCTTGTCGGCGAAGGTCGAGGCTTCGAGCTGATCGTGGGTGACGTAGACCATGGTGATGTTGAACTGCTCGTGGATCTGCTTGAGCTTGCGCCGCAGCTTCCACTTCAGGTGCGGGTCGATCACCGTCAGCGGTTCATCGAAGAGGATCGCCGACACGTCATCGCGCACCAGCCCACGGCCCATGGAGACTTTCTGCTTTTCATCGGCGGTGAGGTTACGCGCCTTCTTGTGCAGCAACGCCTGAAGGTCGAGGACTTCGGCGATTTCATGCACCTTGCTGAAAATCTTCGCTTCGACCATGCCCTGATTGCGCAGCGGGAAAGCCAGGTTGTCGAACACCGTCATGGTGTCGTAGACCACCGGAAACTGGAAAACCTGGGCGATGTTGCGCTTTTCCGGGGTCAGTTCGTTGACCACTTTGCTGTCGAACATCACCTGGCCCTGGGACGGGCTGAGCAACCCGGAAATGATGTTGAGCAAGGTCGACTTGCCGCACCCCGATGGCCCGAGCAGCGCATAGGCGCCGCCCTGCTCCCAGACGTGGTCCATCTCGCGGATCGCGTAATCCTCAGGGCCGGCTGGTGTGCGGGTGTAGCTGTGGGCAAGGCTCTGCAAACGGATTTCGGCCATCAGGCAACCCTCGCAATACGGCGACCGGGCGCCTGGACCAGCCGCCCCTGCATATCGAACACAAACAGTTTATGAGTCGGGATATAGATGCGAATCGGCGCATCGACGTCGTATTCGTGCACCCCCGGCAAGTGCAGCACCAACAGGAAATACTCGTTGCGCACGTGCAGGAAGGTTTCCGAACCGCTGATCTCGGCCACCTCGACGGTCACCGCCAGTTCCAGATCGTCGTCGTTGCTCGGCACCAGCGAGATATGGCTGGGACGCACGCCGAAACGGAACTCGCCCTCGCCCACCGGACGCAGATCGACGTTCAACGGGAAGTGCACGAAATTGGCGAAACTCACTTCGTTGCCGGCAATGCGCCCCGGCATCAGGTTGATCGGTGGCTCGGAGAACAACTCCGCCGCCAGCACGGTTTGCGGCTGGTGATAGACCTCGGAGGACTTGCCGCTCTGAATCACCCGGCCTTCGTGAAGAATCGTCGTGGTGCCGCCCAGCGCCAGGGCTTCGTTGGGTTCGGTGGTGGCGTAAATCGCGATGGTATTGCGCGCCTTGAACAGCTCGCGCATTTCCTGGCGCAGCTCTTCGCGCAGCTTGTAGTCGAGGTTGACCAGCGGCTCGTCGAACAGAATCAGCTCAGCGTCCTTGACCAGCGCCCGGGCCATGGCCGTGCGCTGTTGCTGGCCGCCGGAGAGCTCCAGTGGATGGCGCTGGAGAAACTTCTCGATGCGCAGCATCTTCGCGGTTTCCAGCACCTTGCTCTGGATCAACTCATTGGCAACGCCACCCTGACGCAGCGGCGAGGCGATGTTCTCGAACACCGTCATGGTCGGGTAATTGATGAACTGCTGATAGACCATCGACACATTGCGCAAACGCACCGGGCGCTGGGTGACGTCGACGCCGTTCATCAGGATGCGGCCGCTGTCGGGCTTGTCCAGACCGGCCATCAGGCGCATGAGGCTGGTTTTGCCGGACAGCGTGCGACCGAGCAAAACGTTGAACGATCCGGGTTCGAAATTAAGGCACGCATCGTCGATCCAGGTCTGGCCTTCGATGGTGCGGCTGACATGTTCCAGGATTAGTGACATGGCTCGGCCTTTTTTTATTTTTTGAGTCAAGCGACCGGAGCTACATAGCGACATCCGTGCCAAAAATCTCAAGCGTTTGATTTGGCTGGAAATCCCATCAAACAAGATAAAAATCGGATTCGTTGATGAACAGAAATGAACAACCACGAATGAACAACTGAACAATTCAACGATTGACAATGAACAAATGTGAACAACACTCTACGGATGTTTTTTGCGTGGCCCTCACGTGATGCAAAACCCATAAAAACAATAAAAGCTTGCCCAGAGATCGACCGCCATGGCCGTACCTGTCTCAAAGCGCTCCCACGACGCCATCATCCAGGACTCCTGGTCCCGCTGCCGCGCGTTCGGGCTCGATCATCAGAGCGCGCCAGCGTTCGATCAGCTACCGGCAGACGGCATCGCCCACTTGCTGGAAAGTCAGCATTCGCTGGTGCAAACCACCCATCAGGAAGTCCTGCCGTATTACGAAAACATCCTCAGCAACTCCAATTGCCTGATCATGCTCGCCGACAATCACGGCCAGGTGCTGACGTCGTGGGGTACCCAGCGTTTCATCGAGCCGAGCCTGACCCGCGGTTTCAGCGTCGGCGCCAGCTGGATGGAGCATTGCAGCGGGACCAATGCGATCGGCACCGCGCTGGCCTGCGAGCAGGCCGTGCACATCGAGCACGATGAACATTTCCTCAAGGCCAACCGCTTCATGACCGGTTCCGCCGCGCCGATTTTCGATGCCGAGCGCAAGGTGATCGCGGTGCTGGATGTGTCCAGCGACAGCTACCTGCCGCCCTCCCACACCCTGGGCATGGTCAAGATGATGAGCCAGACCGTGGAGAACCGGCTGATCCTCAACCTGTTCCACGGCCAGCATTTCCAACTGACCTTCAACACCGGGTTGAACAACCTCGACAGCCAATGGGCCGGGATGCTGATCTTCGATGAAACCGGTCAGGTACTGTCGGCCAACCGCCGGGCCGACAATCTGCTGGGCATCAGCCTGTCGCGGGTCAGCGTCGAAAGCCTGTTCAAAGTCTCGTTGATGGAACTGCTGAATCAGCCGGACGGCCTGCCGTTTTCCCTGCAAGCCTCAGGAAACAACCGTTTCCAGTGCGTGCTGAAACGACCGAAACAGGCGTCGATTCAGGCGCGGCTGTTTGCAGAAAAAAAGAGCACTGAAACGAAAAGCCCTGAAATAAAGTGCACTGAGCCCACCCTGGCAGCGCCCGCCGCGATCAGCCTCAACACCCTGCACTTTGGCGACAGCCGCGTGGAAAAAGCCGTGCGCCAGGCCGAACGTTTGCTGGAGAAGGACATTCCATTGTTGATCCACGGGGAAACCGGGGTCGGCAAGGAAGTCTTCGTCAAAGCCCTGCACCACGCCAGCTCACGCAGCAAACAACCGTTCATTGCCGTCAACTGTGCAGCGATCCCCGCCGAACTGGTGGAGTCCGAGCTGTTTGGCTACGAGAAAGGCGCGTTCACCGGCGCCAACCAGAAAGGCAGCATCGGGCTGATCCGCAAGGCCGACAAAGGCACCCTGTTCCTCGATGAAATCGGCGACATGCCGCTACCGACCCAGGCCCGGCTGCTGCGGGTATTGCAGGAACGTTGCGTACAACCGGTGGGCAGCAGCGAGTTGTTCCCGGTGGACATCCGGATCATCTCGGCGACCAACCGCTTGTTGCGCGAGCAGGTGCAGTTGGGGCGGTTTCGTGAGGATTTGTATTACCGCATCGGCGGTTTGACCCTGGAACTGCCACCGATCAGGGAGCGCAGCGACAAGCAGGCGTTGTTCAAGCGCTTGTGGGAGCAACACCGTGAACCGTCGCAGTGGGCCGGGTTGAGCCCCGAGGTGCTGGAACTGTTCAGCCGCCATCCGTGGCCGGGGAATTTGCGTCAGGTCAGCAGCGTGATGCAGGTGGCGTTGGCCATGGCCGAAGAGCAACCCGTACGGCCGGAACATTTGCCGGATGATTTTTTTGTCGATCTGGAGATGGAGCCGGTGGATACGCCGGAGCCGATAGCCGTTGATTTGAATGATGCCGAGGCATTGAATCGGCAATTGCAGGCGGCTGGGGGAAATATTTCGCACTTGGCGCGGCGGTTAGGGGTTAGTCGCAATACCCTTTACAAGCGGTTGCGCCAATTGGGGGATTGAAGGCTGCGATCTTTTGATCTTCAACCAAACAAACAAAAACCCGCACAAGTCGGGTTTTGTTTGTAGCAAACGCAGCGATCAGTCAGCCAGACGCCAGGTCGTGCCGCCCTTGCCGTCTTCCAGCACCACGCCCATGGCGGTGAGCTGGTCGCGGATGCGGTCGGATTCGGCCCAGTCTTTGTTGGCACGGGCAGTCAGGCGCGCCTGGATCAGTGCATCGACTTCAGCCGCGTCGACCCGCCCTTCGGCACCGGCCTGCAGGAAGTCATCGGCTTCAAGCTGCAATACACCCAGCACGCTGGCCAGTTCCTTCAAGCGTGCCGCCAGACCGGCCGCCGCATCCAGATCGCTCTCGCGCAGACGGTTGATCTCGCGGACCATCTCGAACAGCACCGCACAGGCTTCCGGCGTGCCGAAGTCGTCGTTCATCACCTGGGTGAAACGCTCGACGAAGGCTTCGCCGCCAGCAGGTGCCACTTTCGGCAGGCCTTTCAACGCATGGTAGAAACGCTCGAGGGCGCCCTTGGCGTCCTTGAGGTTGTCTTCCGAATAGTTGATCGCGCTGCGGTAGTGGCTCGACACCAGCAGGTAACGCACGACTTCCGGGTGGTACTTTTCGAGCACGTCGCGAATGGTGAAGAAGTTGTTCAAGGACTTGGACATCTTCTCGCCATTGATGCGAATCATGCCGCAATGCATCCACGCGTTGGCGTAGGTCTTGCCGGTGGCCGCTTCGCTCTGGGCGATTTCGTTTTCGTGGTGCGGGAACTCGAGGTCGCTGCCGCCGCCATGAATATCGAAGGTCTCGCCCAGGCAGCAGGTGGACATCACCGAGCACTCGATGTGCCAGCCCGGACGACCGTCGCCCCACGGCGATGGCCAGCTCGGCTCGCCTGGCTTGGCGCCTTTCCACAGCACGAAGTCCAGCGGGTCCTGTTTCGACTCGTCGACTTCGATTCGTGCGCCGATGCGCAGGTCTTCGATCTTCTTGCGCGACAGCTTGCCGTAGCCCATGAACTTGGCGACGCGGTAGTACACGTCGCCATTGCCCGGTGCGTAGGCGTAACCCTTGTCGATCAGGGTCTGGATCATCGCGTGCATGCCCGGGATGTGATCCGTGGCACGCGGCTCCATGTCCGGTTTTTTGATGTTCAGGCGCGCTTCATCTTCGTGCATCGCTGCGATCATGCGCTCGGTCAAGGCCTCGAACGACTCGCCGTTCTCGTTGGCCCGATTGATGATCTTGTCGTCGATATCGGTGATGTTGCGCACGTAGGTCAGGTCGTAACCGCTGAACCGCAACCAGCGGGTCACCAGGTCGAACGCGACCATGCTGCGGCCATGGCCCAGGTGGCAGTAGTCGTACACGGTCATCCCGCAGACGTACATGCGCACCTTGTTGCCATCCAGCGGCTTGAAGACTTCTTTGCTCTTGGTGAGCGTGTTGTAGATCGTAAGCACGACGGTTCCTTAAGACTTGATCACTGGCCCCACGAATCACGCAGGGTCACGGTACGGTTGAATACCGGAGCGCCCGGTTTCGAGTCCTTGATATCCGCGACGAAGTAACCTTCGCGCTCGAACTGGAAACGGTCTTCCGGCTGTGCGTTGCCCAACGAGGGTTCAGCACGACAACCGGTGAGGACTTGCAGTGAGTCAGGGTTGATGTTGTCCAGGAAACTGGCGCTGTCTTCGGCCTTCTCCGGGTTCGGAGAACGGAACAGACGATCGTACAGACGCACTTCGCACTCGACGCTGGCCGCAGCTGGCACCCAGTGCACCACGCCTTTGACCTTGCGGCCTTCGGGGTTCTTGCCCAGGGTGTCCGGATCGTACGAGCAACGCAGTTCGACGATGTTGCCGTCGGCATCCTTGATTGCTTCGTCGGCACGGATCACGTAGCTGCCGCGCAGACGCACTTCGCCGTTCGGCTCCAGGCGCTTGTAGCCTTTTGGCGGCTCTTCCATGAAGTCATCGCGGTCGATGTAGATTTCACGGGCGAACGGCAGCTTGCGCACGCCGAGTTCTTCTTTCTGCGGATGACGTGGCAGTTCGAGATTCTCGACTTGGTCTTCCGGGTAGTTGGTGATCACGACTTTCAACGGACGCAGCACGCACATGGCGCGCGGGGCATTCGCGTCCAGGTCCTGACGGATGCTGAACTCGAGCATGCCGAAGTCGACCACGCCATCGGAACGGTTGGTGCCGATCATGTCGCAGAAGTTGCGGATCGACGTCGGGGTGTAGCCACGGCGGCGGAAGCCCGACAGCGTGGACATGCGCGGATCGTCCCAGCCATTGACATGTTTCTCGTCCACAAGCTGCTTGAGCTTGCGCTTGCTGGTGATGGTGTAGTTCAGGTTCAGACGGCTGAATTCGTACTGACGCGGGTGCGCCGGTACTGCCAGGTTGTCGAGGAACCAGTCATACAGTGGACGATGGCTTTCGAACTCCAGGGTGCAGATCGAGTGGGTGATGCCTTCAATGGCGTCCGACTGACCGTGGGTGAAGTCGTAGTTCGGGTAGATGCACCACTTGTCGCCGGTCTGGTGGTGATGGGCATGACGGATGCGATACATGATCGGGTCGCGCAGGTTCATGTTCGGCGAGGCCATGTCGATCTTGGCCCGCAGCACACGTGCGCCGTCCTTGAATTCGCCGGCCTTCATGCGAGCGAACAGGTCGAGGTTTTCCTCAACCGAGCGGTCGCGGAACGGGCTGTTCTTGCCCGGCTCGGTCAGGGTGCCACGGTATTCCTTGGCCTGTTCGGGGGTCAGGTCGTCGACATAGGCCTTGCCGGCCTTGATCAGCTCTACCGCCCAGTCATGCAACTGGTCGAAATACTGCGAGGCGTAGCGCACTTCACCGGACCATTCGAAGCCCAGCCATTTGACGTCGCTTTCGATCGCGTCGATGTATTCCTGGTCTTCCTTGGCCGGGTTGGTGTCGTCGAAACGCAGGTGCGTGACGCCGCCGAATTCCTGGGCCAGGCCGAAGTTCACACAGATCGACTTGGCGTGACCGATGTGCAGGTAACCGTTGGGCTCAGGCGGAAAACGGGTAACGATCTGCGTGTGCTTACCCGAGTCCAGGTCCGCCCGGATGATCGGGCGCAGGAAATTGACCGGCACGGCAGGGCCGGTCTTGGAATTCGAGGTAGGGTCGACAGTGGGCTTGCTCATAGGATCCTTGAACGTACAAGTGCGCGGCCAGTTGGCCAAATCAAAGCGGCTGTTATAAATCAAAGGGGCTTATCATAGCCGATGCTGTCAAGTGGCTGACAGAGCAGGCCGGCAATCGGTTGCATTTAATCGGCCGGCGATGAAAAACAGCCTCGAAATTCGCGTCCGGCACGCTAAACTGCGCACCTTGGCCGACACTGGCCGGACCGGTTGAGGGCCAAAGCGCCCCTAACCCACGAATTTCTATAAAGAGTACTGATCATGACTCAAGTCAAACTGTCTACCAACTTCGGCGACATCGTCCTGAAACTGAACGCTGAAAAGGCACCGCTGACCGTTGCCAATTTCATCGAATACGTCAAGGCCGGTCACTACGAAAACACTGTTTTCCACCGCGTCATCGGTAACTTCATGATCCAGGGCGGCGGTTTCGAGCCTGGCATGAAAGAAAAGAAAGACAAGCGCCCAAGCATCCAGAACGAAGCCGACAACGGCCTGCCGAACAAGAAGTACAGCGTTGCCATGGCCCGCACCATGGAGCCGCATTCGGCTTCCGCGCAATTCTTCATCAACGTGGCTGACAACAGCTTCCTGAACCACAGCGCCAAGACCGTTCAGGGCTGGGGCTACGCGGTATTCGGCGAAGTGGTTGAAGGCACCGACGTCGTCGACAAGATCAAAGGCGTGGCCACCACCTCCAAGGCCGGTCACCAGGACGTACCTGCAGACGACGTGATCATCGAGAAAGCCGAGATCATTGAGTGATACTGCTGATTTCAGACTTGCATCTGGAAGAGGAGCGCCCGGACATTACCCGGGCGTTTCTGGATTTGCTCGCTGGACGCGCCCGCTCGGCGAGTGCGTTGTACATTCTGGGCGACTTTTTCGAGGCGTGGATTGGCGACGATGCCATGACAGCCTTCCAGCGTTCCATCTGCCAGGCCCTGCGTAATTTGAGCGACAGCGGCACGGCCATTTTCCTGATGCACGGCAATCGCGACTTCATGCTCGGCAAGGCCTTCTGCAAAGCGGCCGGCTGTACCTTGCTCAAAGATCCGAGTGTCGTGCAGTTTTACGGCGAGCCGGTGCTGTTGATGCACGGCGACAGCCTCTGCACCCGCGACGTAGGTTATATGAAGCTGCGGCGCTACCTGCGTAACCCGATCACCCTGTTCATCCTGCGCCATCTGCCTTTGGGCACCCGGCATAAACTGGCGCGCAAGCTGCGCAGTGAAAGCCGTGCGCAAACGCGGATGAAGGCCAATGACATTGTCGATGTCACGCCGGAAGAAGTGCCGCGGGTCATGCAGGCCTATGGTGTGAAAACCTTGATCCACGGCCACACCCATCGCCCCGCCATCCACAAGTTGCAGATTGGCGAGCAGGCGGCCAAGCGCATTGTGCTGGGGGATTGGGACCGTCAAGGCTGGGCGTTGCAGGTGGATGAGCAAGGGTTTGCGTTGGCGCCGTTTGATTTTGGTAACCCAATCCTCCTGTAGGAGCGAGGCTTGCCCGCGAAGGCGGATATTTACGTAGACTGACACGCCGCCTTCGCGGGCAAGCCTCGCTCCTACAAGAGGTCACTCAGTGGCCGGAAGCAGCCGGCCCCGCCTTCGCCGCAAACGGCGGTTTCGCCAGCCATACCAGCAGAATCAAGCCCATGAACGCCCACCCCAGCAACGTGAAGTAATCCACGGTGGAGAGCATGTACGCCTGGCTGGTCAGTACATGATCTAGTTGCGCGTAGGCCGGGTTGCCCGCCCCGCCCAGCGTGTTCAACGCCTCCCGGGTTGCCGGCTCATAGGTGGTGATGCTTTCACTCAGATACGCATGGTGCTGATCGGCCCGGCGAATCCAGATCCAGGTGGTCAACGACGCCGCAAAACTACCGCCCAGGGTACGCAGGAAGGTCGCCAGCCCCGCGCCGTCGGCAATCTGGCTCGGCGGCAGGTCCGACATCAAAATGCTCAAGGTCGGCATGAAGAACAGCGCCACGCCAATGCCCATGAACAGCTGCACCAGGGCGATGTGCTGGAAGTCCACTTCGTTGGTAAACCCGGCGCGCATGAAACAACTCAAACCGATGCACAGGAACGCGCCACCGGCCAGCAATCGCAGGTCGAATTTGTGCGCGTACCTACCGACAAACGGCGACAACACCACCGGCAGAATGCCGATCGGTGCCACCGCCAGGCCAGCCCAGGTGGCGGTGTAGCCCATCTGGGTTTGCAGCCATTGCGGCAGGATCAGGTTGATGCCGAAGAACCCGGCGTATCCGCCCACCAGCACGATGGTGCCGATGCGGAAGTTGCGGTAGGCGAACAGCCGCAGGTTGACCACCGGGTGTTTGTCGGTCATTTCCCAGATCACGAACACTGCCAGCGCAATCACCGAAATAGCCGCGCCGATGATGATGAAGTTCGACTCGAACCAGTCCAGGTCATTGCCCTTGTCGAGAATCACCTGCAACGCGCCAACGCCAATGATCAAGGTGATCAGACCCACGTAATCCATCGGCTGGTAACTGGTCTCCACCGGGCGCGCCTTGAGTTGCTGGCGCACCACCATCACGGCGAAAACCCCGATCGGCACGTTGATGAAGAAGATCCACGGCCAGCTGTAGCTGTCGGTGATCCAGCCACCGAGGATGGGACCTGCAATCGGCGCCACCACCGTGACCATCGCCAGCAACGCCAGGGCCATGCCGCGCCTCGCGGGCGGATAGACCGCGATCAACAGCGTCTGGGTCATGGGGTACAACGGCCCGGCCACCAGGCCTTGCAGTACCCGAAAGCCGATCAGCTCCGGCATCGAAGTCGAGATACCGCACAGAAACGACGCCAGCACGAACAGCATCGTCGCCCAGAGAAACAGTTTCACCTCACCAAAGCGCCGGCTGAGCCAACCCGTCAGCGGCAGCGCGATGGCGTTGCTCACGGCAAACGAGGTGATCACCCAGGTGCCCTGCTCCGAACTCACGCCCAGGTTGCCGGAAATCGTCGGCAAAGCCACGTTGGCGATGGTGGTGTCGAGCACTTGCATGAACGTCGCCAGCGACAGGCCGATGGTGCTGAGCACCAGGCTGGGCGGCGAGAAAGAGGCGTTATGGCTCATCGCGAATCCTTTGGAGCTGAATTTTTTGGAGCGGGATTGGCACAGCGCCTGTTACTGACGCAGCTGACCTTGTGGGAGTGAGTGTGGAGAGGGAGCTCACTCCCACAGGGTCGGTGTGATGGCGAATCAGCGGTGCGCGGTTTTGCTGACCGCGGCGCTGTTATCGTGGATCAATTGGGTGATCATCGCGTCGGCCTCGACCAACTGACGGTCATACACATTGGTACTGAACGAAGCCTTTTGCGGTGGCTGTTGCGCCAACACCGGACCGCTCTGGTCACGCAGGTTCACCTCGACCTGAGTCGACAGGCCGACCCGCAACGGGTGCTTGGCCAGTTCTTCGGCATTGATGTGAATCCGCACCGGCACCCGCTGCACGATCTTGATCCAGTTACCGGTGGCGTTCTGCGCCGGCAGCAAGGCAAACGCACTGCCGGTCCCGGCACCGAGGCTGTCGATGGTGCCGCTGTATTTGACGTTGCTACCGTAGAGATCGGCTTCAATGTCCACCGGCTGACCGATGCGCATGTCACGCAGTTGGGTTTCCTTGAAATTCGCGTCGATCCACAGCTGATCCAGCGGAATCACCGCCATCAGCGCGGTGCCCGGCTGGACACGCTGACCGAGTTGCACGGTACGTTTGGCGACATAACCGGTGACCGGCGCGATCAAGGTGCTGCGGGCATTGTTCAGGTACGCCTGACGCACTTGCGCAGCGGCGGCCATCACGTCCGGGTGCGACGACACCACTGTGTCATCGACCAGCGCGCTGGTGGTCTTGAGCTGTTGTTGGGCGTTGGCCAGGGCGTTCTGCGCCGAGGTCAGGTCATCACGGGCGTGGGACAGCTCTTCCTGGGAAATCGCCCCGCCGGCAGCGAGGTTTTTCCGCCGATTGAAGTTCTCCTGAGCCTTTTGCACTTCGGCCTGCTGCGCATTGACCTGGGCTTTCATGCCGTCGACGTTACTGTACAAACCGCGCACCTGGCGCACAGTGCGGGCCAGGTTGGCCTGGGCGCTTTGCAGACCGACTTCGGCGTCGTTCGGATCGAAGTTGATCAGCACCTGGCCTTCATGGACCAAATCGCCATCGTCGGCGCCGATGCTGACCACGGTGCCGGTGACCAGCGGCGTGATTTCCACCACGTTGCCGTTCACATAGGCGTCGTCGGTGCTTTCGCTCCAGCGGCCGAAGAATTGGTGATAACCCCAGACGCCGGCTCCGGAGAGGATCACCATGATGGTCAGGACAAACAGCATCACCTTGCGCTTGCGCGGGTTGCTCGTGTCTTGACCGTTGTCAGGCGTTGGGGTTGGAGTTGTATCGGCAGTGGCCATGACAAGTACCTTGAATTAGTTGTGCTGCGTGGCTGGGGTTGCGTTGGCGGCGGTCAGGGTTTCGCCCTGAAATCCGCCACCCAGCGCTTGCATCAGTTGAATCGACAGGTCGATCTGCTCGGCATTCAGGTTGGCCAGCTGACGCTGGGCCTGGAGCAACTGCTGCTCGATGCTGAGCACGTCGAGGTAGTTGCCGATGCCGGAACCGTAGCGCTGGACCACGGTGTTGTAAGAATCCCGGGCGATGTCGGTGGCGTGTTGCTGGGCACCGATTTGCCGGCCGATATCGTGCAACTGGTTGATGGTGTCGCTGACATCGCCCAAGGCTTTCACCAGGCTTTTGTTGTACTGCGCCACCGCGAGGTCGTAATCGGCGTCGCGGGAATCGAGGTCGGCACGCAGGCGGCCGCCGTCGAAAATCGGCACCGAGATCGTTGGAGCGATGTTGAAGAAACGGCTCGCCGATCCAAACATCGCATCGCCCAGTAAAGATTCGGCACCCGCCGCCGCGCTCAAGTTCAAGTTGGGATAGAACTGTATTTTGCCAGCGGCGATGTTCTTGCTCGCGGCCTCGACCCGCCAGCGCGCGGCCACGAGGTCGGGACGACGACCGAGCAGTTCGGCCGGCAATACCGACGGCAATGCAACGGCGCTGGCCTGAAGGACTTTCGGCCGGGCGATTTCGTTGCCGCGATCCGGGCCTTTGCCCAGCAGCACCGCCAAGGCGATTTTCGCGCTTTGCAGGCGTTTCTCGGCGTCGATCAGGCTGGCTTCGGCGCTGGCTTCAAGGCTTTCGGTTTGCTGGAACTGGTACTGACTGTCGATCCCCGAGCTCAGGCGACGCTGGCTGAGGTCGAGCATTTGTTTGGTGCGCTTGAGGTCTTCGCTGGCCAGGTCATGGATGATGTGCGCCTGCCCCAGATCGCTGTAGGCACGGGCGACGTCGGCGGACAAGGTCAGTTGCGCGGCCTGCTGATCGACTTCGGCGGCGCGGGCCTGGCCCAACGCGGCTTCCCAGGCATCGCGCTGGCCGCCCCAGAGGTCGAAGGTGTAATTGAAGCTGGCGCCGAGATTACGCACGGTGGAGTAAGTGCCACCCTGCCCGCTCGGGTCTTTGTCGCGGGCCAGACGCGAACGGCTGACACCGGCGTTGGCATCGAGGGTGGGCATCCGTGCAGCATCGGCGGCGTAGGCGGCAGCACTGGCCTGGTGAGCGCGGGCGTCGGCGATTTGCATGTCGGGGCTGTCGTGCAGGGCTTCGCGGATCAGGCCGTCGAGCTGCGGGTCGCCGAGGCTTTTCCACCAGTCGCTTTTCGGCCATGCGGCGGGTGTCAGGGTCACGCCATTGAGCGACTGCCCGGCCTTGAGGTTCTTCGCATCGAGGCTGACGCCTTCGGTGCTCAGGCCACTGTAACTGGCGCAACCGGCGACGCTCATGGCCAACAGCACCAGGCTCAGTCCGGTACGCAGGCGTTTACTGTTCATTGCCACCTACCCGCAGCAAGGTGATCGAGTCACCCGCCGCTACCAGGATTTTCTTCAGGATGTGTTCCAGGGCTTTCAGTTCTTCCGGGGTGATGGCCCCGGCCAGTTCATTCATGGCATCGGCGCCGATTTCCGGCAGACGGTCAGTCAACTGTTGACCTTGTTCGGTCAGCACCAGTTGCACCTGACGGCGGTCTGCTTCGGAGCGTTGGCGGGCGAGGAAACCTTTCTGTTCCAGACGATCGAGCATGCGGGTCATCGAACCACTGTCCAGCGACAGGTGGCGGCACAGCTCGGCCGGGGTATCGACGCCGAACTGGGCCATGATGATCAACACTTTGAACTGCGCGGCGGTGATGCCGTGGGGTTCCATGTGAGTGTCGATGATCCGGTCCTTGAGCAGCGCGGCGCGTCCGAGCAAGAGGCCGAGATGGCAATTATGGAAATCGTATGAGGAGAAATGTTTCATCGGACCACCAATTAGCTGCCTAGGCAGTGAATGTATGTCGAGATATTACTGCTTAGGCAGCCAATGTCAACGCAATAGTTAGGATGCTTTGTATTTAGCTGATCGGCGGCGGGGGGATAGAGTGGTCAATCGTCGGCAGGAACAGGTTCACCCACATGATCGTGAACCTGTTCGCCGATGGGCTTGAAGGCGGGCTTACATCAGGGGAATGGAATAGCTCACGATCAGGCGATTCTGATCCTGATTGCGGGCGATATCGCTGCGTGACATTGCGTTGCGCCAGCCGAAACCGACGTTCTTCAACGCGCCACTTTGAATCACATAATCCAGGGAGATATCTCGCTCCCATTCGCTCGCGTCCTGGCCGCTTGTCGTCTGGATGTTGTTGCCCTTGAGATACATGACCGACGCCTTCAGACCCGGAACTCCCACGGCCGCGAAGTCGTAGGCATATTGCGCGAATGCGGTCCGTTCGCCGGCCTGGATGAAGGTTTGAATGGTGCGGTCGGTGTACAGATAAAGACTGGCGCCGCCCTCGCCTTTGTCGACCAGCCCGCCTTGATTGAGTTGAGCAAAGTTGCTGTCATCGGAAACGCTTTGATAACCCGCTGTAATGGCATGGCCGCCTAACGAGTAAATGAATGCCGCACTCCAGGTATCGTTGTCGATTTCACCCGTCCCGCCTTTGGTATAACCACCTAACTTGTAACCACTGGCACGCCCGGCGGCACTGCTGTTCTTGCCATCGGAAGTGGTCTTGAAATATCGCAAGTCGGTTTTCAGCGAGCCGTACTCACCCAACGGCAGTACATGCAATACACCGGCGAAGTGCTGTTGGTAATAGTCTTCAAGGTTGGCGTAGTAATACTGGGCAGTCAGGTCTTTAGTCAGTTTGTAATCAGCGCCGGCGAAGGTGAACTTGTTGCTTTCCTGGTTGGCACCCGCTACCGCCAGGCCGGCACTGTCGCTGGAACCGCGGCCAGTGGCATGCTCAAGTTGGCCGGCGGTAAAGGTCAGATTATCGAGTTCGTTGCTGGTGACCTGACCGCCTTCAAAGGTTTGCGGCAGCAGTCGACCATCGTTCGCCACCAGAATCGGCAACTTTGGCTGCAAGGTGCCGTAGCGCAACTCGGTCTTGGAGAACCGCATCTTTGCTGTCGCGCCTGCACGCGCCCATTGATCCGCGGCCTTATCGCCATCACTGGGAATCATTGAACTGCCGACATGCCGTCCTTCACCGCTGTCGAGCTTGATCCCAAGCAAACCGATCGCATCCAGACCGAAACCCACCGTACCGTCGGTGAACCCCGACTGATAGTTGAGCATGAAGCCTTGGCCCCATTCTTCAGTTTTCGACGGCGCGGCGGCACCGTCGCGGTTATCGTTATTGAAATAGAAGTTACGCAAGTTCAAGTTGGCTTTGCTGTCATTAATAAAATCAGCAGACGCCAAGGGACTCAGGGCCATGCCCAAACCGCCGGTTAAAAAACTTAATACTTGAAACGAGGCTTTCATCAGGGCGAACTCCAGCGCAGAAACCATGTTCTGTGCGCAGTAAAAAGACAGCAGGAAGCAACGGGCCCACCAATGGATAAGCCCGCGCATTAAGTCATCATTGAGATAAACGTCATGTAACCGTACTAAGTGGCCGTCGTTAAAACCTCCCCAAGCTAAATAAGCACAGCATCGTCATCGTCCTGGCGTTATCAGTCGATCAATCCATGATCGTCATAAAACGGATAAGGCCCGGCGTATTCACCGAACACGGCGTTGTGGGTCACCAGACCTTGTTGCGGATGCCAGCGATGTACCAGGTACCCCGCCGGCTCCAGATTGAAATGTGCGGGCGCGGATGCCTCCAGATCCAGCACGATCTGGTGGGAAGTGCCGGGGCACACACAACTCAACGAGCCGCCGAAGCGACGCTGCATGGGCCGATGCAGATGCCCACAAAGCAAGCGCTCTACCTGCGGATGGCGAGCGACGAGCGCTTCCAAAGCAGCGGTATTGATAAACGGCTCGTGGTCCATGTGGCCGATGCCCGTGATAAAGGGCGGATGATGGAGAATCAACAGCGTCGGTACATGGGGGCGACGGGACAATTGCTCATCGAGCCAGCGCAACTGGCTGTCCAGCAATTGACCGCCATGGGCGCCCGGCCGGGTCGAGTCCAAGCCGATCAGGCGTACCGGATGCTCCTCGACCACCCAGTCGAGCGGCGCGTTGGCGTTAGTCGGCAAATAAGTGTGATGGGTAAATCCCGCCAGTAGCTGCTCGCGATGATCGTGATTGCCGGGAACCAGATAGACAGGCATGTGCAATCGCGCCAGTTCGCGCTTGAGCACCGCGTATTCATCGGCACGGCCGAAATCCACCAGGTCGCCGCTGATGACCACGATGTCAGGGCGCGGTTGGCTGGCATTCAAATGATCCACCGCGCGCCGCAACGCGCCCAGACAATCGACCACGCCATAGGTCAGCTTTTGATCGGCTTTAAGGTGCAAATCGCTGATCTGCGCAATAAGAAACGGACTGTTCAAAATAAGTGCTCTTAAACAAAAAACATCACGAATGCAGGGTGAACAACACGTGTGGCTCGATGGCCAGGGCAATCAGCGCGCCAGTGGCATGAATGACGCCGTCAGCGCTGTCGACCAGCAATGGCTGCCCGGCCCCGACGTCCACCAACAGGCGACTTTGCGCCCCCTGGAAAAACTGCCCGACCAGACGACCGCGCACATGCCCGGCACCGTCCATCACCCGCAAATGCTCAGGACGGCAGTACACCGTCGTCGGCACAGGGATCCCCTTCCAGGGCAACTCGCCACCGCTGACCTTCAAGCCATGGGCGGTCGGTTCGATCACCGGGAACGCATTGAGGTTGCCGACGAAACTGGCGACAAACGCGTTGGCGGGTTGCTGATAGATGTCTCGTGGCGTGGCCAGTTGTGCGATGCGTCCGCGCTCCATGACCAGGATCCGGTCCCCCAGCGCCATGGCCTCGCCCTGGTCGTGCGTCACAAACACCGAGGTAATGCGCAAGCTGCGCAGCAGTTGATCCAGCTCGCTGCGCAGCCGTTCGCGCAACTGCGCATCCAGCGCTGCCAACGGCTCATCAAGCAGCAACACCCGAGGCCGGGGGGCCAACGCACGGGCGAGTGCCACCCGCTGACGCTGGCCGCCGGACAACTCGTGAATGCGGCGTTTGCCGTGATCCTGCAGGCCGACCAGTTCCAGCAACTCGGCGCAACGCTTGTTGCGTTCGGCGGGCGACAGGCCTCTTATCTTCAGGCCGTAAACAATATTGCCGGCCACGTCCAGGTTCGGAAACAACGCGTAATTCTGAAACACCATGCCCACGTCGCGGCGCTCGATCGGCAGGCGTGTGACGTCACTGTCGGCAAAGAAAATCTGCCCGACATCCGGGCGTTCAAGGCCGGCGATCATGCGCAACGTGGTGGTTTTACCGCAACCGGACGGGCCAAGGATCGCCAAGGTTTCCCCGGCCTCGATAGTCAGGTTCAAATCATCTACAGCAACGGTGCCGTCAGAGAACGCCTTGCGGCAACCCTGCAGGCGAATAGTGGTTCCAGTCATCGACGCTCTCCACGAGAAAGACGGGCGCTGATGGCTTGCAACGCAATCAGCAGCGGCACGATCATCAACAGAAATATGAGGGTGTAGGCGCTGGCCACTTCCAGCCGCGCCGAGGCATAGCTGTCGGCCAGGCCCACCGGCAAGGTCTTGGTCATCGGTGTGTGGAGCATCCAGGTCAGGTTGAACTCACCCAGCGACAGGGTGACGACCATCAACACTCCGGCCAGTATCCCGGCCCGACAATTGGGCACCACCACACTGAAGAAACGCTTGATCGGCCCGGCACCGAGGCTCGCCGCCGCCTCTTCGAGCGTCGGCAATTGCTGGCGCTGCATCACCGCCATTACTGGGCGCACCAGAAATGGCAAGGTAAACAGCACATGACCCACCAGGATAAACAGCCAATTGCTGCGAAACTCGCCGAATTGCCCGTAGGTCAGCAGCAACGCCAAGGCACTGGCCAAGCCCGGCATGGCCACGGGCAACACCATCAGCTCTTCAAATGCACGGCTGAAGCGGTTGTTCATCCGCACCAGGGCATAAGCCGCCGGCACGCCGATCACGCAAACACTCACGGCACAGGCAACCGCCAACCGCAGTGATAACCAGACCGTCGGCGAGTAGCTTTGCCAGACCTGAATCAACCAGTCGAACGTCAGGCCACTGGACACCCCGACGAAGTAATTGCGCGTCAGCCCCGCCAGCAATGACATCAGCACCGGCACCAACATGAAGGCACAGACCAGCAGGGTAAAAACCAGCTGTGCGATAAACAGCGTTGTTCGTTTCACAAAACCGTCCCCGACTGTTTGGCCACGCGCCGTGCCAGCAACAGCACCGCCCAGGTGACTGCTCCGAGGATGACCGACAGCGCAGCGGCCACGGTGAAATTGGCGTAGTTGGTGAACACGTTATAGATGGCCACGGGGGTCACGTTCAGCCGCGTGCCCAAGGTGAACGCAGTGCCGAAAGCGCCCATCGACGTCGCGAAACAAATGGCGCCGCAGGATACCAGCGCGGGGGCCAACCCCGGCACGATCACGTCGCACACCACCCGCCAATGTCCGGCGCCGAGTGAGTGCGCGGCTTCTTCCAGGCTGCGATCCAGGCTTTCACACGCGGCCATCACCGTGAGAATCACCCGCGGAATCGAGAAGTACAGATAACCGATGAACAGCCCCATCAGCGAGTAAGCGAAAATCCAGCGCTCACCCGCCAGCCCCAGACCGAGCGAGGCGAACAGGCCTTGTCGACCGGCCAGCAGAATCACCAGAAAGCCGACCACCACCCCGGGAAACGCCAGCGGAAACGTCAGCAGCGCAACTAACGCCGAGCGACCGAAGAACTGCTGGCGAGCGAGAAACACCCCGCTGATGCCACCGACCAACAACGCCGCCAGTGTCACCAACGCCGCAAGGAGACAGGTCTGCACCAGGCTGCCAAGGTATTGCGCACTACTGAGCACTTGCCAATAGCCACTGTCGCTGCCCTCGCGCCCCTGCCCACCCAGCACAATCAAATGCGCCAGCGGCAACAGCCAGAACGCGAGCAGAACCGCTGCCGCCGGGGCCAGCGCCCAGGCAACCGTTGGTCGCAAGCGCTGCAAAACATCGTGGCGGGACGAGACGTCCTGCACGTTGAGCGGCACAGTCGTCACTTACTTGACCTCACTCAGATAGCGCGCAGCAAAGGCTTCCTGCACCGCCGCCATTTTTTCGTAATCGACCACGCCGGCGCGGGCATAGTCACTGTCCGGAAGGAACTGCGCGGCGACGTCGGCCGGCATCTTCATCTCACGAACCGGACGCAGATATGCCTTGGCCCACAACGCCTGCCCCTGGTCGGACAGCACAAAATCCAGGACCTTTTCGGCGTTGGCGCGATGCGGTGCATTGTCGACCACGCTCATCACGTAAGGCACGCTGATGCTGCCTTCCCTGGGGATCACGAAAGCGACGTTCGCCTTGTCTTTGTAGCGCGCACGGTAAGCGTTGAAGTCGTAGTCGACCAGAATCGGCAGCTCACCGGAAAGCACCCGCGCATACGCGGTTTGTTTCGGCACGATGGGCGCGTTTTTCGCCAGTTTCTGGAAGTAATCAATGGCCGGCGCGAAGTTATCCAGGGTCCCGCCCATCGCCTGATTAATGGCGACCGCGGACACGTAACCGACGAATGCACTGGATGGATCGAGGTAGCCGACCATGCCTTTGTACTCAGGCTTGAGCAGATCAGCCCAGCTCTGCGGCACCGGCAAGCCACCCAGCGCATCGACGTTGACCATGATTCCCAACGTGCCGGAATGAATTGCAAACCAGTGCCCCTGCGGGTCTTTCAACCCCGTCGGAATCTGCTCCCAGCCTTTGGGCTTATAAGTCCCGACGACTCCGGCTTTTTGTGCCTGTAAACCGAATGTCACGCCGTAATACACCACGTCCGCCACCGGCGCGGCGTGCTCGGCAACCAACTGCGCCAGAGCCTGGCCAGAGTTTTTATTGTCCAGCGGTACCTGCACACCTGTGGTGTCGGCAATGGCCTTGAGTTGAGTGCCCCAATCTGCCCATTCCGGTGGACAGTTGTAGCAAATCGCCGTTTCAGCGGCCTGGGCCAGGCTGGCCACACCGCACAGCCATAACGCAGCCAGGGTTTTAGTGAAGCGGGTCATCGAGTTTCTCCTCGTAGGGTTGAGTACTTTCGCCTGGCCGGACATGGCAAGGCAGGCAATGGGAAACCGGGGCAGCGCCAGCAATTTGTGCCAGCAATTGGTCAATGACCGTGCTGGCCAGCGTTGCAATTGGCTGCACCACGCTGCACAGCGTGGGGTGCATTTGCGTGCCCAGGGCGATACCGTCGAAACCGATCACTGACAGCTGCCCAGGCACATTCCAGCCGTGTCGGCGCAGTTCGGCGATCAGGCTGATCGCCAGCAAATCGTTGGAACAAACCAACGCGCTGGGCGCCTGTGGTCCGGACAAAAAAGGTTCAAGGGCGGCGAAATCGGCTTGGGTATGGGCGGGCATTTCGATCACCGGCAAGCTGTCGAGGCCGTGCTCACGCATCGCGTCGCCATAACCGGCGTAACGCAGACGGGCACGGTCAGACTGCAAGGCCGGGCCGGCGACCATGCCAATGCGCCGATGCCCAGCGTCCAGCAAATAGCGCGTGGCCAGTGCCATCCCGGCGCGGTTGTCGACCGACACCGCGCTGTAATCGGGATTGCCCGGTTGGTGATAAGCCAGCACAAACGGCGTGTCCTCGCTGGCGAGGCTTTGCAGCACGCGGTTGCTTTCGGCATCGGTAACGGTCAGCACCAGCCCGTCAACCCGCTGGCGCAACAACTCCTCGACCACCGCGCTTTCACGCTCGCTGTTGTAATCGGTGGTCGCCAGCAACAAATTGTAGCCACGCAAACGCGCGGCCCGCTCCATTGCCTGGAATTGCTCGGCGAACACCGGATTGAGGAGATTGGGGACCACCACCCCGATCAGGTTGGTGGTTTGCAAACGCAGTTGACGGCCGAGGCGATTGGGCCGAAAACCCAGTTCGCGGGCAGCGGCGAACACTTGCTCGCGGGTCGCCGGACGCACCACTTCAGGGGAGGCGAAGGTCCGCGCGGCAGTCGCCCGCGATACACCTGCCAGTCGTGCAACTTCTTTCAAATCAGTCATTGTCGCTCGCTTGAGATCGATCTCATTCGCGAGAACATTACTCAGCGAACATGGCGTTCATGCGATTAAAAGATGACATTTTGATGTCAATCGCGGCATCCGATTACGCCCCACCCGCTCAACGGATTTGAGCACAGGCGCACCTGTCAGACCTTCAGCGATCCCGCAGAAATAGACTGGGTGTGTTTCCTCCCCCCACGTCCAGAGTCCGTGATGTCTTGCTCTGGGCTACGAGCGAAAAAATGATAAATGTTCTAGTTAGTGAATTATTGTGAAGCCATTATGGTGGCGATTAATCCCCACTGATCAAACCCATACAAACTCCAACCGAGCTCACTGAATGAACATCCTGAGCCGCTCTGAATTCTCGACCAAACTGCTGACAGCGTTTGTTTTCTGCGCCTTGATTACTCTACTCGTAGGCGCCGGTAGCATCCTGAGCATTAATCGGTTGTCCACGGCGCTGGCGTTGACCTTTTCTGACGACCTCGTGTCAGTGGGCAAAATCGGGGAAACCCTGAGCAGCCTCACCGCGCACAACCGTGGGATGTATCGTCTGCTTGATGGGCAAAGAGGCGTGTTACCGGACAGCGAAAATCACCGCCTGCACGAAGCGCTGGTGACTGATTTGAACACTGCAAAAAATGCCTACGCCAGCTACCGTGCGACGCCACTGCAGGACGATGAGCGCGCGGCGGGTGACAAACTGGACCTGGTCTGGCCGACCTACATCAGCACATCACAAAAGATTGTCGAACTGATAGACGCCAAAAATCTGGACCAGGCCGCCGTCATCCTCAACGGCACCAATAACATCGCGTTCCGTGAAGCGCGAAGCCTGATACGGGTGATGGTTGATTCCAACAACCGACAGATAGGCGAAGGCGCTGCTGAGGCGGAAGCGTTGCACCGCACCGCCATACTGTCGTTGACGACCGGGATCATCATTGCGTTCGTCCTGGCAATCGCCCTTGGCGTCTTCATCACCCGCATGATCACACGTCCATTGGCGCTGGCCGTGTCTTACGCACAGGAGATTGCAGGTGGGGACCTCACCCGAGCCATCAGCGGCAACAGCCACGACGAAGCAGGCCAGTTGCTCAATGCCATTTCTGCGATGCAAGGGGGCCTGAAGCGTACCCTCACACAAATCGCCAACGCATCGGATCAACTGGCCTCAGCCGCCGAAGAACTGTCAGCTGTGACCGAAGAAAGCACACGCGGGTTAACCCGTCAGAATGATGAAATCCAGCAGGCTGCCACGGCGGTCAACGAGATGACCGCTGCGGTTGAAGAAGTAGCACGTAACGCCGTCACTACTTCACAAGCCTCAAGCAGCGCCAGTAGCGACGCCATTAACGGTCAGTCACAAGTCAAACAGACCGTGACAGGCATTACCCACATGGTGGCCGAAATCACCGATTCCAACCAGGCAGTGACCGAACTGGCCGGCAATGTCCGGGAGATCAGCAAGGTGCTGGACGTGATTCGCAGCATTGCCGAACAGACCAATCTGCTGGCCTTGAATGCCGCTATCGAAGCGGCCCGTGCGGGAGAGCAAGGTCGTGGTTTTGCCGTGGTGGCCGACGAAGTTCGTGCCTTGGCCCATCGCACCCAGGCCTCCACCGTGGAAATCGAAGGCATGATCAGCACTGTGCAACGCGGGGCCGACGGGGCCGTGAACGCCATGGGCAAGAGCCTGGCACTGGCCACTCAAACCCAGGACCTGGCGCAGGACGCCGGTTCGGCGTTGCAGAAGATTACGGACGGCGTTTCGATCATCAACGAACGCAATCTGGTGATTGCCTCCGCCTCCGAAGAGCAGGCCCAGGTCGCACGGGAAGTGGACCGTAACCTGACGAACATCCAAGACCTGTCGACCCAGAGTACCGCGGGGGCCAATCAGACGGCGGCCGCTAGCCAGGAGCTGTCTCGCCTGGCCGGTTCGTTCAGCACCTTGGTCGCCCAGTTCAAACTCTGAGCGCCGCCGCCCCACTCCCGCAAGGACCACACCGGACCGTGTGGGGCGGACCTGCTTACGACGGGAGCGACCCGGTCTATCTGAAAGGATCGAGGTGTTAGAAATCCCGCTTGTAGAAGATGTCCAGCGAACTGGCCACGCCGCTGGCGGCTTCGAGGTAGACTTTTTTGCTCAGCTTGTAACGCAAGGCGATGGTGTTGGCCGGTTCAAACACGCCTACGCCATAACGCAGGCTGAGCTTCTCGGAGATGTTGCCGCTGGCCACCACACTGGTGGTATTGCCGCTGCCTTGGGTATCGAGCTGGAAGTCCTGAATGCCCAGATCCTTGGCCAACCCGCTAGTGACCCCGGAGCTGCCCATCAAACCCAAGCCGAGGGCGGCCTGGGCGAGCATGTTGTTGTCTTCACCGGTGGTACTCAGCGGACGCCCCAGCACCAGGTAGGACAACGCCTGCTCCTGACTCATCGCCGGCTCGGAAAAGATCTGCGTGGTCGGCTGTTCGGCACTGCCGCTCAAGCGAATGCCGGCAATCACGTCGTCGGTCTGGCGAATCGCTTCGATGTCCAGGTACGGCTGATCGATGGGACCGGCAAACAGCAATCGGGCCCGACGCACCGTCAGCCGCTGGCCGTAGGCGCGATAACGCCCGTCGTTGAGCCAGAGCTCGCCGCGTGTGTCCATGTTGTCGCCGATGTGCACATGACCTTGCAGGTTGGCGGTCAGGCCAAACCCGGCGAAGCTGAGTTTGTCTTCCCCGACCACCACATCGATGTCCATCGCCATGGCCATCGGCGGCTTGCCCTCTTCGGTCTGCTGACCGACGATCACCGTGTCATCGGAGACCTTGACCGTCGACGGCGGCAGCTCACGCACGGTGATTTCGCCCTTGGGCACCAGCACTTTGCCGACGATTGCGAGTTTGTCGTCCTTCATCGAAATTTTCAGGTCCGGCGCCACTTCGAGCTTGGCGTGTGGCTCGACGCTGACCGGCAACTGCGTGCCTTTGAGGGCCAGGTCCACCACCAGCGCCTGGCCCCAGGCGATATTGCCATTGAGAGTGCCCTGCCCGGCCTTGCCGCTTTTCCAGCCGCCATTCAGCTGTACGGTTTCGCCGGCAATCACCGCTTGAAGTTGCAGGGCCTGGAGCGCCATCGGCAGTTCCGGTCCGGAGATTTCACCGTCGCGCAGCTCAAGGTTGCCGTTGACCAGCGGCGCCAGCAACCCGCCAGACAGCGTGCCGCTGCCGTTCAAATGCCCGGTGAGTTTCTCGACCATCGGCACAAACGGCCGCGCCACCGACAAATCCAGGCCATTGAGGCGGAATGAGCCGGTCAGCGGTTTGTTCTTCGGCAACGGGTTGATCTGCGCCTGCAGCATCAGCTCACCAAGCTTGCCACCGACGAAGCTGAGGTCGGTGTCGATGCGTTTTGGCGTGAGTTTGCTGGTGAGTTTCAGGGTCTGGTACGGGAAGTCCAGCCACTGATCCTTTTCCTTCATGCGCAACGTGCCGCCGCTGGCATCGACGCTGATCTGGCCGTTCGGGCCGCTGGCCGGCAAGTCCAGTTGCAGGTCGGCGTTGAGCCGGCCCTGCCAGGCAAAATCCTTCGGCAGCCATTGCGCCAGGCTGTCGATCGGGAACTGCTTGAGGTGGTAACGCAGCTTTGGCTCGGGCATCAAGCGCTGGTCTTCGCCACACAGGCTGGCCGGGCCGGACATCCAGCAATGGGCACCGAAGTTGATTTTGCCGTCCGCCAGCCGTTCGAGTCTGGCCGGGTTTTGCAGCTTCCAGTCCTGACCACCGGCCTGGATATCGCCACTGGCCAAACGCCCRCGCCAGTTACCTTTATCCAACGCGCCGTCGAGACCGAGCGCCAGTTTCAGTTTCGGTCCTTGCAGGTCGAGGGTCAGCTTCTGGTTTTTGATGTCGCCCTGGCCGCTGGCGGTCAAGGTGCCCAGTGACGTGTCGCCGGTCTGGATGCCGCTGCCCTTGAGGTCGATCTTCGCCCGTTGGGCACTGTCGAGGGTGGCATCCAGATTGAGGCTTTGCAGGCGGTTGTCTTCGAAAACCAGTTGCGTGCCTTGCAGGGCGAGCTTGCCTTGCGGTGCCTTGAGCGTGCCGGCGACATTGACCCGACCATTGAGCTGGCCGCGCAGTTGCGGCCAGAGTTGGGCCAGGCGCGGCATTTTGATGTCGATCTGGCCGGCGAGTTTCTGTTGCAGGCTGCCTTGGCCATTGATGCTGTTGTCACCCAGGCGAATCTGCAACGCGCTGAGGTTCCATTGCTCGCCGCCGCCATCAGCCTTGGCTTGCAACACCGCCGGCTGCCCGCGCAGTTTGCCTTTCAGGTCCAGGTCGGCGGTCAGGCTGAGCCTTTCATTCTTCATCTCGCCTTTGCTGCGTAACGGACYCGCCAAGGTACCCGGCAACTCCGCGAGCCAGTACGCCGGGTTGATCGCCGAGAGGTCCAGCGCGGTATCCCAGGCGATGCCGTCGGCAAATTGCAGGTTCAGGTGCCCTTCGGCCTTGCCCTGCCCGGCTTCGAGCTTGAATTGCGGCAGATGGATTTGGCTCAGGTCGCCGCTGAACGGGCTGTTCAGGCTGAACGCCCCGGCCGGGCCATCCAGTGCGGCCTTGAAGTTACCGATGTAGTTGCCGTCGGTGTAGGAGACTTCACCGTTGAAGCTGCGCAGTGCCACTTGCGGCTCATCGATCAGCGGATAGAGGCGGTGCCAGGGGAAATCCAGCCAGTCGATTTTCGCTTCGGCACTGAAGCCTTTGCTCCAGTCCAGTTGCCCGGTGAGCTTGAGGCTTTGTTTGTCATTGGCGGTCAGGTCGAGACCCGCGATTTGCGCGCCCTTGGCGTCAACCTTGCCTTGCAGCAACAACGCGACCGGGCCAAGTTCGGCGGGCAACGTGGCTTTGCCGAGCAACTGGTAGCCGTTTTTCAGGTCGCCGTCGCCGGTGAGCTCCAGTTGATTGAGTTGCAGGGTGTCCGGCAGCTCGGCGCTGGCCTTGAAGCCGTCAGCGGTGATACGCACTTTTGCCGGCAGGTTTTCCACCAGCGGCTGCAATTCGCCGGTCAACTGCCCGTTCAGGTAACCGCTGCTGTCGGCTTTCAGCTTCAGGGTTTTCAGCAGGTCGCCGTCGACCTTCAACACCAGCGCCCAGGGTTCGGTGCCCGGCGCCGGCAAGGTCAGTTTGCCTTCGGCGGTCAGCGGCCAGTTGCCGCTCGGTTGCAACAGGCCAGACAGGTTCAGGCTCAGTTCATCCCGCTGCAAGTGCACCGAGTCGATCTGCAAACCCTGTTCGGTCCAGTGCGCCGCCAGTTGCAGGCCTTTGAGCTCTTCGCTGCCGTTGAACAGCAGACGGCCGACCTTGACGTCACCCAACTCAATGGCCAGCGGCAACTTCAAGTCCGGAAGGCTGATCGGCCCGCTGCTTTGCTCTTCTGCGCCTGGCGGAAATTGCAGGCTGACCTGCTCAGCCTGCAATTGCTCGATGCACAGCGTCATGCGCGTCAGGCACAGCGGCGACCAGGCGAAAATCGCCTGGTTCAGCTCAACCCGGCTGTTGTCCTGCTGCCACAGCAGATGGTCGGCGCTCCACTGTCCACCCAAACGGCCCTGGAAATTCTCCACGGTCAAACCCGGCACAAACCCGAGCGCCCAGCGACTGCCCGTCGCCGTACCCAGCACGATGATCAAGGCCAGCACGACCAGCATCAGCAGCGCCGGGATCGCCAGCAGCGCTATTTTCAAACCACGCTTCACAGCTCAGGCCCCATGGAAAAGTGCAGTCGAATGCCGCCGTCGTCGTCCATCGCGTGGGCCAGGTCGAGGCGAATTGGTCCTACCGGCGAAACCCAGCGTACGCCAATACCGACGCCGGTCTTCAGGTTCGGCAGTTCGAGGGTGTTGAAGGAGTTGCCCTGATCGATGAAGGTTGCGACCCGCCACTTTTCGGCGATGGAGTATTGATACTCGACGCTGCCGGCCACCATGTAACGGCCACCGATACGGTCGCCATCGGAGTTCTCCGGGGACAGGCTCTGGTAATCGTAACCGCGCACGCTCTGATCGCCACCGGCGAAGAAGCGCAGAGACGGCGGCACCGATTTGTAACCGTTGGTGGCGCTGCCGCCGACCTGCACCCGACCGAGGAAGCGGTGTTTATCGAAGACCGTGGTCAGGCCTTTGACCAATGCCGTGCCATACACCAGGTTGGTGTCCGAACCCAATCCTTCCTTGGCGACCTTGGTTTCGAATTGCAGGCGATAGCCATTATGCGGATCGATGCGGTTGTCGCTTTTCAGGTACGAATAGCTCACGCCGGGCATTAGCAAGGTACTGAGCCCCGAGTCGTCACCGAGTGTATATTCCTCGCGTTGCCATTTAAGCGACACCACCCGCTGCCAGCCGCTGGGCAACTTGCTGTGCCATTCGGGGCCGAGGGTCAGCAATTTGCTGCGGGAGTCGGTGCCAGCGATATCTTCATATTGATAGCCAGCGGCCCAGCGCAGTTTGTCGGTCAACGGTGGGTCCAGGGGAATGTCGTAAAACACCCCGACGTTCTGCCGCGGTGCCGACAGTTCGGCTTCCCAGCCATAGCTGTCGCCTTGCGGGTTGACCCAGTGCCGGGTCCAGTTGGCCTTGATTCGCGGGCCGACGTCGGTGGAAAACCCCAGACCCAAGCCCATGGTCCGAGGCTTGCGGGTGTCGAGTTTGACCGCCACCGGGATCACGTCGTCCTTGGAGGCCGTTGGCGCCGCGTCGACGCGCACGCCTTCGAAATAACCGCTCGATTGCAGCGCCTGATTGAGTTCGGCGATCAGTTCCGAGTCATAGGGCGTACCGGCCTTGAACGGCACCATGCGTTGCAGCAGGTCTTCGTCGAACGGCGTGTCGCCTTCAAAACTGACTTTGCCCAGCGCATAACGCGGGCCGCTGTCGTAGATCAATTCGATGTCGGCGACGCCCGCGCGCGGGTCCACCAGCAGCTTCTGGCGAGTGAAGCGCCCACTGAAGAAGCCGAAACGCGAGGCCTGGTTCTGGATCAGCCGCTTGGCGTCTTCGTAACGGCCATGGTTAAGCACCGCGCCTGGCATTAGCAGGTCGCTTTTGGGCACACGAAAGGATTTGAGCGAGGCGGCAGGACCGTCGACACGTATCGTGACGTTACGCAAATGGATCGGCTCGCCGGGATCGATGTTCAGCACCAGGCGCGGCGTCTTGCCGCCCTTCACGTCGCTGTCGATTTGCGGCTGGTAATACCCCAAGGCCTGGGCGGCCTTGCGCGCCTGTTCTTCGGCGCCGCGACTGAAGCGCAGCAAGGCTTCTTCATCGCGATCGCCGAGGCTACCGATATAGCCCTCTATATTGGCCTTCAGTTCATCGTTGGACGGTTTGATCCGCACATCCAATTCACTTTGCGCCAGCGCCGCGCAGCTGGATAACAGCATCAACAGGCCGCTGGTGATTCTTCCTGGAACATTCATAGGCGCGGATGCTATCACGAGCTTGGGAGCCTGATAGAGCCGGACTTGTCCCATAAGTTCGGCGATTACGCTGTTGCTGTTTGTAACACCTGCGGGTTGGCGTGGAAAAACACGTGCTCACGAATCGGTCCTACGGCCACTTCGCCGATTTCCTCATAGCCCTGACGCTTATAGAACTCCAGATAGCGAGGATTCCCGGTGTCGAGGATCACACCCTGGGAGTGCTCATCGACCGCGCACCAGTTGTGCACCGCTTGCAGCAACTGTTCGCCAAAGTGCTTGCCCTGGAACTGCGGGTGAACCCCCAGCAATGGCAGGACGTGCACCGAGTCGGACGGCACGCACGCCATCACGGCGGCGTGGTAATCGAGGTAGCGTCGGGTACAGCGAAACCCGGTGCTGAGCACCATCCGCAGGCGCCAGGCCCAGCTTTCGGTGATGCCCAGGCGGCGTTGCGGCGGCGCGATCAGGGCGATGCCGATCAAGCGGTCATTCACCAGCAGGCCGATGGCCGGCAAATCCTGCAGAAAGTGCTGTTTGATCAGTTCGCGCACCGTCGCCCGGACTCGCTGTTCATAACCGGGGCGTTCGGCTTCGAACAGGTAGCCGAACGTCGGCTCGTGCCGGTACGCCTGGTACAACAGGGAACGCGCTTCGCGGGAATAGCCGCTGTCGAGCATGTGAATATCGGCGATGGCGGTCGAGGTTTCGGGCATAACGGCGGATCTCCCTGGGGCACAGCTCAGATGGCTGCGCTCTTCTTGGTACGAGCCTTGGGGTGGCTTCACAGTTCCCCAGACAGGTATAGACCAAGCGAGGAGCTTCATCGACCGGGCTTGCCCGCGAAGAGGCCGGATCTGCCAACACATCTCTGACAGGACACAATGAATCCCCTCACCCCAAAGCTGGCCCCATTCCTACATGTCAGCTAGCATCGCACTTTTGCCAGGACTGCCGACCATGAAGATCGTCTCCTTCAACATCAACGGGCTGCGCGCTCGCCCGCATCAGCTGGCGGCGCTGATCGAAAAGCATCAGCCGGACGTGATCGGGTTACAGGAAACCAAGGTCCACGACGACCAGTTTCCCCTGGCCGAGGTGCAGGCGCTGGGGTATCACGTGTATTTCCACGGCCAGAAGAGTCACTACGGCGTGGCCCTGCTCTCGCGCCAGGAGCCGATTGCGCTGCACAAAGGTTTCGCCACTGATGAAGAAGACGCTCAACGGCGCTTTATCTGGGGCACGTTCGCCGACGCCAATGGCGTGCCGGTGACCATCATGAACGGCTATTTCCCACAGGGCGAAAGCCGCGATCACCCCACCAAGTTCCCGGCCAAGGAACGTTTCTACAGCGATTTGCAGCAATTGCTGGAAAGCCAGTTCAGCAACGACCAGCCGATCGTAGTGATGGGCGATGTGAACATTTCCCCGGAAGACTGCGACATCGGCATTGGCCCGGATAACATGAAACGCTGGCTGAAAACCGGCAAATGCAGCTTCCTGCCCGAAGAACGCGAATGGATGGCACGCCTGAAGAACTGGGGTCTGGTGGACAGTTTCCGTCACCTGAACCCGGAGGTTGCCGACCGTTTCAGCTGGTTCGACTACCGCAGCCGCGGTTTTGAAGATGAGCCCAAGCGTGGGCTGCGGATTGACCTGATCATGGCGTCCAACGGGTTGTTGCCTCGGGTCAAGGACGCAGGCGTGGATTACGAACTGCGCGCAATGGAAAAGCCTTCCGATCACGCGCCGATCTGGCTTGAGTTGAGCTGATAACGTTTTGCTGATCGTTCCCACGCTCCGCGTGGGAATAATCACTGTCATCGTTCAGAAACCTTACTGACTTATTCTCCCGGCACTTTCTTTGGCTTATTAAGGTGCCGGCATGTCCCTGCGCGTGTTGTTCCTGCTGCTCGGCGCCGTGCTGCCGTTGACAGTATCGGCCGGTGATCTGCCGACGCCCGAACGCGGCCCGGTGCTGCGCATCCAGGGTTCCAACACCATTGGCGCGGCGTTGGGGCCGGCGCTGGTCGAGGGGTTGATGCATGAACAGGGCCTGCTCAAGGTGCACCGCGAAGCCCCGGACAAAGCCAACGAACAACGCATCGTCGGAGAAACCGCTCAGGGCCGCCGAGTGGAGGTGGAAGTCGCGGCCCACGGTTCCAGCACCGGATTCAAAGCCCTGAAAATCGCCTCCGCCGATCTTGCGGCCTCGTCACGGCCGATCAAGGACAGCGAACGACTGGATCTCGAACCGCTGGGCGACCTGAAAAGCCCGGTTGCCGAACAAGTCATCGCCATCGACGGGCTGGCCATCATCCTTCATCCGCACAATCCGCTGAAGCAGCTCAACACCGAGCAACTGGCGCGAATTTTCAGCGGCGAAACGAAAACCTGGGAAGAGCTCGGCGGCACCGGTGGGACGATTCATCTCTACGCGCGGGATGACCAATCGGGCACCTACGACACGTTCAAGGAGTTGGTCCTCAGCCCGCGTGGGAAAATGCTGAGCGGCAACGCGAAACGCTTCGAATCCAGTGAGCAATTGTCCGACGCGGTGAGTCTGGACCCGCAAGCCATCGGCTTCATCGGTTTGCCTTATGTGCGCCAGGCCAAAGCCGCGGCCATTGTCGATGGTGACTCCCAGGCCATGCTGCCGCTCAATAGCCTGATCGCGACGGAAGATTACCCGCTGTCCCGTCGGCTGTTCTTTTACCTGCCGCCGAACGGGAAAAATCCCTGGGCCAAGGCCTTGGTCAAGTTCGCCCAAAGCAGCAAAGGCCAGGCGATTGTCGCGGCTAACGGTTTTATCGCGCAGACCGTTCAGGCCATGGCGGTCACACCGAATGCGCTGATGCCCGAGGGTTATCAGGCACTCAGTCGGCATGCCCAGCGGCTGACGGTGAATTTTCGTTTCGAAGAAGGCAGCGCGACGCTGGACAACAAGGCCCGCCAGGACCTGTCGCGGGTGCTCGACTATATAAGGCAGCACGACAAAGCCAATCGGCAGGTGACGCTGGTAGGGTTTGGCGATGCCAAGAGCGACCCCGCGCGGGCCGACCTGCTGTCGAAACTGCGGGCCATGGCGGTGCGGCGAGAACTGGTGAAAAGCGGCGTGGTGTTTCGCGAAATTCGCGGTTTTGGCGCCGAGATGCCGGTGGCGGCCAACAGCGGGGATGAAGGGCGGATCAAGAATCGGCGGGTTGAGGTTTGGGTGTATTGAAGTAAGCACCAAACATTGTGGCTTGGGGGCCTACTGTGGCGAGGGGGCTTGCCCCCGTTGGACTGCGAAGCGGGCCTCAAACCGGCCACCGCATTTTTCCTGGAAAGACGCGGTGTACAATTTACGACTGCTGCGCAGCCGAACGGGGGCAAGCCCCCTCGCCACAGGTCTCAGTGCCCGCTGCGCATCATTTCCTTAGGCACGTACTTGCCGATCTCGAACTTGCCAATCGCCGCGCGGTGCACTTCGTCCGGGCCGTCGGCCAGGCGCAGGGTGCGTTGCATGGCATACATGTAGGCCAGCGGGAAATCGTTGGACACCCCTGCCCCGCCATGGATCTGGATCGCCCGGTCGATCACCCGTAACGCCACGTTCGGTGCAACCACTTTGATCTGCGCGATCTCGCTCTTCGCCACTTTGTTGCCGACGGCGTCCATCATGTACGCCGCTTTCAACGTCAGCAGTCGCGCCATGTCGATCTCCATCCGCGAGTCGGCGATTTTGTCAATGTTGCCGCCCAGACGCGCCAGAGGTTTACCGAATGCAGTGCGGTTGACCGCCCGTTTGCACATCAGCTCCAGCGCACGTTCAGCCATGCCGATCGAACGCATGCAGTGGTGAATCCGGCCCGGGCCGAGGCGACCCTGGGCGATTTCGAAGCCGCGTCCTTCGCCCAACAGGACGTTTTCGTACGGCACCCGGACGTTCTCGAATAGCACTTCGGCGTGGCCGTGAGGCGCGTCGTCGTAACCGAACACCGGCAGCGGACGCACAATCTTCACGCCCGGCGTATCCACCGGCACCAGAATCATCGAGTGCTGAGCGTGGCGTGGTGCATCCGGATTGCTCAGGCCCATGAAGATCAGGATCTTGCAGCGCGGATCGCAGGCCCCTGAAGTCCACCATTTCTTGCCGTTGATCACCCACTCATCGCCATCACGCACGGCACGGGCAGCCATGTTGGTGGCGTCGGACGAGGCCACGTCCGGCTCGGTCATGGCGAACGCCGAGCGGATCTCGCCGCGCAACAGCGGTTCGAGCCAGCATTGCTTCTGCTCTTCGTTGGCGTAACGCACCAGCACTTCCATGTTGCCGGTGTCGGGCGCCGAGCAGTTGAACGGCTCAGGGCCCAGCAATGAGCGACCCATGATTTCCGCCAATGGCGCGTATTCGAGGTTGGTCAGGCCGGCACCCAGTTCAGACTCAGGCAGAAACAAATTCCACAGGCCTTCGGCCTTGGCCTTGAGTTTGAGTTCTTCCATGATCGCCGTCGGCTGCCAGCGATCGCCCTCGGCGACCTGGCGTTCGAACACCGCTTCGGCGGGATAAACGTAGGTGTCCATGAACGCAGTCACGCGCTCACGCAGTTCCTGGACCTTGGGCGAATAAGCGAAATCCATGGCAGCTCTACCTTTTAATCAGGGGTTCAGAGGAGTTGTTCAGGTCATGCAATCGATGCTAGAACAGCTACGAAAATTTACCTAACCTATTCTCGGCGTGTATTAACATTCATCACCGATATATGATCGGCTGATTGCCAAGGCCCTCGGGTCCGATCAAGACGCCCCTGATAACAAGAGTGCAGCGCATGAATCTGAGCAAGGTCGACCTCAACCTTTTCATCGTCTTCGACGCGATCTACACCGAAGCCAACCTGACCCGCGCCGGGCAGATCGTCGGCATTACTCAACCGGCGGTGTCGAACGCTCTGGCCCGCCTGCGCGAAACCTTCAACGACCCGCTTTTCGTGCGCACCGCCCAGGGCATGGTGCCCACACCGATGGCGCAGAACATCATCGGCCCCGTGCGTAACGCCCTCTCCCTGCTGCGGGTGTCGGTGCAGGAAAGCCGCATCTTCAACCCGTTGCAGGCGGTCAAGACCTACCGCATCAGCATGACCGACCTCACCGAAGCGGTGATCCTCCCACCATTGTTCCAGCGCCTGCGCCGCCTGGCGCCGACGGTGATCATCGAAAGTTTCCTGTCCAAACGCCGCGAAACCACCAAGGAACTGGCGGCCGGGCGCCTGGATTTCGCGGTGGATGCGCCGCTCAACACCGACCCGCAGGTGCGCCACGTCAAGTTGATGGAAGACCGTTATGTGTGCGCCATGCGCAAGGGCCATCCGCTGGCGGGCAAAGAGAAATTCACCCTCGACGATTACCTGTCCCTGACCCACATCCATATCTCCAGCCGCCGCAGCGGCCTGGGCTATGTCGACCTGGCCCTGGGCAAAATGGGCATCCAGCGCAAGATCGCCCTGCGCTCCCAGCATTACCTGATGGCGTCCCAGGTGTTACAGCAGACCGACATGGTCATGACCGTGCCTGAACGCTTCGCCCGTCGCCATGATTTGTACTCGGTGAACCTGCCGGTCAAAGAAGTTCCGCCGGTGGAAACCCACCTCTACTGGCACGAAAGCACCGACCAGGACCCGGCCAACCGCTGGATGCGCGAGCAGATGATCGAGTTGTGCCAGCAGGTCACGGCGCACGAGAAGAAGCTGGATACGGTGTAGGACGTTAATCCGCGTCATCGTTCTTCGCGGGCAAGCCTCGCTCCTACAAGGTTAGCGTCGAACCACGATTAAATGATCGACACCAAACCTGTAGGAGCGAGGCTTGCCCGCGAAGAGGCCCGTCACTACACAGACAATTCATGCCCCTTGACGTAAACGTCAACCTGACATTAGCTTAGCGCCATGACCTTTTTCGAGCGCTTCCATGAGCAGCCAGACCTATAGCATTTCCGACCTCGCCCGCGAGCTCGACATCACCACCCGGGCCATTCGCTTCTATGAAGAGCAAGGCCTGCTCAGCCCCGAGCGTCGCGGTCAGGAACGCATTTATTCGCCCCGTGACAAGGTCAGTCTGAAGCTGATCCTGCGGGGCAAGCGCATTGGTTTTTCCCTGGCCGAATGCCGCGAGCTGATCGAGCTCTACGACCCCTCCAGCGGTAACACCAAGCAATTGCACAGCATGCTGGCGAAAATTGCCGAGCGTCGGGAACAACTCGAGCAGCAACTGCTGGACATCGAACAGATGAAGCTGGAACTCGACACAGCCGAGGAGCGCTGCACCCAGGCGCTGGAGCAGACGATCAAGAGCCAGCAGCTCGTGTAGGAGCTGAGCTTGCTCGCGAAAGCGGTATGTCCTTCAACATGGATGTCGACTGACCTGACGCTTTCGCGAGCAAGCTCAGCTCCTACAGGGCTCTGTGAACATTCATACAATCTCAACAGGTCGATTCCCATGTCCCTCCCCACCCACGTACGCCTGGTCGAAGTCGGCCCCCGCGACGGTCTGCAAAACGAAGCCCAACCCATCAGCGTCGCGGACAAGGTGCAACTGGTCGATGCGCTCACCGCCGCTGGCCTCGGCTATATAGAAGTCGGCAGTTTCGTCTCGCCCAAATGGGTGCCGCAAATGGCCGGTTCCGCCGAGGTCTTCGCGCAGATCCAGCGCAAACCAGGGGTGACCTATGGCGCCCTCGCCCCCAACCTGCGGGGCTTTGAAGACGCTATCGCCGCCGGGGTCAAGGAAGTCGCGGTGTTCGCCGCAGCGTCCGAAGCGTTCTCCCAGCGTAATATCAATTGCTCGATCAGCGAGAGCCTGGAGCGCTTCGTGCCGATCATGGACGCCGCCAAACAACACGGCGTCAGCGTGCGCGGTTACGTGTCCTGTGTGCTGGGCTGCCCTTATGAGGGTGATGTCAAGCCTGCACAAGTCGCCCGGGTCGCTCGCGAGCTCTATGCGATGGGCTGCTACGAGGTTTCGCTGGGAGACACCATCGGCACCGGCACCGCTGGCGCGACCCGCAAGATGTTTGAAGTGGTTTCGGCCGACGTGCCACGGGAAAAACTGGCCGGGCACTTCCACGACACCTATGGCCAGGCCATGGCCAATATCTACGCCAGCCTGCTGGAAGGCATTTCGGTATTCGACAGCTCCATCGCCGGCCTTGGCGGCTGCCCGTACGCCAAGGGCGCCAGCGGTAACGTCGCCACCGAAGACGTGGTTTACCTGCTCAACGGCCTGGGCATCGAGACCGGGATCGACCTGGACGCCTTGATTCGCGCCGGCCAGCAGATTTGCGCGGTGCTGGGGCGCCCTACCGGTTCTCGCGTGGCCAAGGCTCGCAGCGCACAGTGACAGTGTGGATGTGTCCGGGTGTTACCGCGTGTTCTGGCACGTGGGGCGAAAACGAGTAACACGGAAACAAATTGTCAGGTTTGGTACGGGTGAAAAATCTCACAAAAAATCAAATCATTGATTTTAAAGGACTTTTCAAAGTTGGCATGGCTTCTGCTATCTCTATGGCATAACAAGAATAAAAAGCTGCAAACCAATAAAAATAAGACGTAACGACTCTGACATAACAAGAACAACACGGCAGAGACGCAGCTAACAGATTTTTTTGGAGAAGGTGTGCTTTTCAGGGTGCTTTTCGGAGTAACCCGCAACCGGGCAGAGAACAATAAAACTACCTTCAGGTAGCTCCCGAACTGGTTGGATCGCTTGGCGAAAAAGTAGATCAGCGCTCAAAAAAATACGTTTGCTCTTGATCCCGGATGGGGATCGACAAAAACAGCGGTAAAGGGCCACGGTTGCCAAAAACAACAACAGACCGCCCCTCAATAATAAAAAAAGAGCACGTAACGACAAAATTAAAGGGGAGCTTCGGCTCCCCTTTGTGCTTTCTTGTCTTTCTATTTTTCTCGACCCACATGTGGAAGCAGGCTCGCCCCCACACTGGTTATGTGTCAGGCGTTTTTGCTGCGCAGCTCCTCGATGCTGATCTCGCGCATCCGAAACTTCTGGATCTTGCCGGTCACGGTCATCGGAAACTCCTCGACGAACTTGAAGTAACGCGGCGTCTTGAAGTGCGCGATACGCTCCTTGCACCAGGCCTGCAACTCCTGTTCGGTGGCGCTGTGGCCGGGATGAAATTTGATCCAGGCGACAATCTCTTCGCCATACCGGGAGCAAGGAACGCCGATCACCTGCACATCGGCAACCGCCGGGTGGGTGAAGAAGAACTCTTCAAGTTCGCGCGGGTAAATATTCTCACCGCCGCGAATGATCATGTCCTTGTTACGCCCGGCGATGCACACGTGGCCTTCGTCGTTCATGCTCGCCAGATCGCCGGTGTGCATCCAGCCAGCGTCATCGATAGCCTCGGCGGTGGCTTGCGGGTTCTTCCAGTAGCCAAGCATCACGCTGTAACCCCGAGTGCACAGCTCGCCAATGGTGCCGCGTGGCACCAGATTGCCCGCCTCGTCGATGATCTTGCTTTCCAGTTGCGGCTGGGTGCGGCCGACCGTGGTGACGCGCAATTCCAGGTCGTCCGACGGACCGGTCTGCAAAGACACGGGGCTGGTTTCCGTCATGCCGTAGGCAATCTGCACTTCGCTCATGTGCATTTCGCCGATAACCCGACGCATCACCTCGATCGGACACGTCGCCCCGGCCATGATCCCGGTGCGCAGGCTCGACAAATCAAATTCGGCGCGCTTGGGCTGATCGAGCATGGCGATGAACATGGTCGGCACGCCATAAAGCGCGGTGGCTTTTTCTTCGGCGACGGTGGTCAGGGTCAACAGCGGATCGAAGGCATCGTTGGGGTAAATCATGGTGCTGCCGTGGGTGACGCAGCCGAGGTTGCCCATGACCATGCCGAAGCAGTGATACAGCGGCACCGGAATCACCAGCCGATCATCGGCGGTCAGGCCGAGGCTTTCGCCGACCATGTAACCGTTGTTGAGAATGTTGTAGTGGCTGAGGGTCGCGCCCTTGGGGAAACCGGTGGTGCCGGAGGTGTACTGGATGTTCACCGCCTGGTCGAAATGCAGGCTGTCCTGGCGTTCGTGCAATGGCTCGATCGACACACTGGCTGCCAGATCGGCCAATTGCGACCACGGCAGGAAACCCGAGGGTGGCTGCGCGTCCAGGCTGATGACCCCACGCAGTTCCGGCAGGCGTTCGCTCTGCAAGCGGCCGATGGATTGCTCCGCCAATTCCGGTACCAACCCTTGCAGCATGCCGTGATAGTCGGAGGTCTTGAAGGCCCCGGCGCAAACCAGCCATTGGCAGCCGGATTGCTTCAATACGTATTCGAGTTCCGAACTGCGATAAGCCGGGTTGATGTTGACCAGGATCACGCCGATTTTCGCACTGGCGAACTGGCTGATGCACCACTGGGCGCAGTTCGGGGCCCAGATGCCGAGCCGGTCACCGGTTTGCAAACCCAGCGCCAGGAATGCTCTGGCGTGCAGATCAACAGCATCCGACAGCTGCTGCCAGGTGTAACGCAGCTGTTGGTGGCGCACGACCAGCGCCTCCCCGTTCGGGTATTGCGCGACGGTGTTATCAAACGCCTGGCCGATGGTCATCGCCAGCAAGGCTTTGTCCTGGGAACCACGGGTATAGCTGCGCTGCGGGCTTGCACTGGGTTGATCCATGACGACCCCTATTGTCTTTATTGTAGGAGCGAGGCTTGTGTGGCAAGCCACATAAGGCGACGCAGGTCTTTCAGAACTGGCTCTACTCTCGCTCAAGTTGACGTTAACGTAAAGGGTGATTGACAGCCATTCGTCACAGGCTTACGTTAACGTAAAGGTGAGAGTTGAATCACTGCCCTCCCCACCCTACAAAAAAGCCAAAAGGTGCCCCATGAGCTACCCATCCCTGAACTTTGCCCTCGGTGAAACCATCGACATGCTGCGCGATCAGGTTCAGTCCTTCGTCGCCAAAGAGATCGCCCCGCGCGCCGCTCAGATCGACATCGACAACCTGTTCCCGGCCGACCTGTGGCGTAAATTCGGCGACATGGGCCTGCTGGGCATCACCGTGCCGGAAGAGTACGGCGGCGCCGGCCTGGGTTACCTGGCGCACGTGGTCGCCATGGAAGAAATCAGCCGCGGTTCGGCCTCGGTCGCCCTGTCCTACGGCGCGCACTCCAACCTCTGCGTCAACCAGATCAACCGCAACGGCACTCACGAACAGAAAAGCAAATACCTGCCGAAACTGATCAGCGGCGAGCACATCGGTGCCCTGGCCATGAGCGAGCCGAACGCCGGTTCCGACGTGGTCTCGATGAAGCTGCGCGCCGACAAACGCGGCGATCACTACGTACTCAACGGCAGCAAGACCTGGATCACCAACGGTCCTGACGCCAACACCTACGTGATCTACGCCAAGACCGACCTGGAAAAAGGCCCGCATGGCATCACCGCGTTCATCGTCGAGCGCGACTGGAAAGGTTTCAGCCGCAGCAACAAATTCGACAAGCTCGGCATGCGTGGCTCGAACACCTGCGAGCTGTTCTTCGATGACGTCGAAGTGCCGGAAGAAAACATCCTCGGCGTACTCAATGGCGGCGTGAAAGTGCTGATGAGCGGCCTCGACTACGAGCGCGTGGTGCTTTCCGGTGGCCCGACCGGGATCATGCAGGCCTGCATGGACCTGATCGTGCCGTACATCCATGACCGCAAACAGTTCGGCCAGAGCATCGGCGAATTCCAGCTGATCCAGGGCAAAGTCGCCGACATGTACACCCAACTCAATGCCAGCCGCGCTTACCTGTATGCCGTGGCGCAGGCCTGCGAACGTGGCGAAACCACTCGCAAGGACGCTGCCGGGGTGATCCTCTACAGTGCCGAGCGCGCCACGCAAATGGCCCTCGACGCGATCCAGATTCTCGGCGGCAACGGCTACATCAACGAATTCCCGGCCGGTCGTCTGCTGCGTGACGCCAAGCTGTATGAAATCGGCGCCGGCACCAGTGAGATCCGTCGCATGCTGATCGGTCGCGAACTGTTCAACGAAACCCGCTAAACGGAGCTGTCCATGGCTATCCTGCATACCCAGCTCAACCCCCGTTCGGCAGAGTTCGCGGCTAACAGCGCGGCGATGCTCAAACAGGTCGACGCCCTGCACACCCTGCTCGCGCAAGTGCAGCAAGGTGGTGGCCCGAAGGCGCAAGAACGTCACACCTCGCGGGGCAAACTGCTACCCCGTGAGCGGATCAATCGCCTGCTCGATCCGGGTTCGCCGTTTCTCGAGATCAGCCAACTGGCGGCCTACGCGGTGTACGGCGAAGACGTTCCCGCCGCTGGCGTGATTGCCGGGATCGGCCGGGTGGAAGGCGTCGAATGCATGATCGTCGCCAACGATGCCACCGTGAAAGGTGGCTCGTACTACCCGCTGACCGTTAAAAAACACCTACGCGCACAGACCATCGCCCAGCAGAATCGCCTGCCGTGCATTTATCTGGTGGACTCCGGTGGCGCCAACCTGCCGCGCCAGGATGAAGTGTTCCCGGACCGCGAACACTTCGGGCGGATCTTCTTCAACCAGGCCAACATGAGCGCCATGGGCATTCCGCAAATTGCGGTGGTCATGGGCTCTTGCACCGCCGGGGGCGCCTACGTTCCGGCGATGGCCGACGAGGCGATCATGGTTCGTCAGCAGGCYACCATCTTCCTCGCTGGCCCACCGCTGGTGAAAGCCGCGACCGGTGAAGTGGTCAGCGCCGAAGACCTCGGCGGGGCCGATGTGCACTGCAAGATTTCCGGGGTCGCCGACCACTACGCCGAAAGCGATGAACATGCCCTGGCATTGGCCCGGCGCAGCGTGGCCAACCTCAACTGGCGCAAGCTCGGCGAACTGCAACAACGTACGCCGATCGCGCCGCTGTATAGCAGCGACGAGTTGTACGGCGTGGTCTCGGCCGACGCCAAGCAACCGTTCGATGTGCGCGAAGTGATCTCACGACTGGTGGACGGCTCGGCGTTCGATGAGTTCAAGGCGCTGTTCGGGACGACTTTGGTGTGCGGCTTCGCCCACCTGCACGGCTACCCGATCGCGATCCTCGCCAACAACGGCATCCTCTTCGCCGAGGCCGCACAGAAAGGCGCGCATTTCATCGAACTGGCCTGCCAGCGCGGCATTCCGTTGCTGTTTCTGCAGAACATCACCGGGTTCATGGTCGGCCAGAAATACGAGGCCGGCGGCATCGCCAAGCACGGCGCGAAATTGGTGACCGCCGTGGCTTGTGCCAAGGTGCCGAAATTCACCGTGATCATCGGCGGCAGCTTCGGCGCCGGTAACTACGGCATGTGTGGCCGGGCCTACGATCCACGCTTCCTGTGGATGTGGCCGAACGCGCGAATCGGCGTGATGGGCGCCGAACAGGCGGCGGGTGTGCTGGTGCAGGTCAAGCGCGAGCAAACCGAGCGCAGCGGGCATCGTTTCAGCGCCGAGCAGGAAGCCGAAATCAAGCAACCGATCCTCGATCAGTACGAAGAACAGGGGCACCCCTACTACTCCAGCGCCCGGCTGTGGGACGACGGCGTCATTGACCCGGCGCAGACCCGCGACGTGTTGGCCCTGGCCTTGTCGGCGTCGCTGAACGCACCCATCGAACCGAGCCGCTTCGGCGTGTTCCGGATGTGATCTGGAGAAAACCATGAGCGACTTCAATACCCTTGAGCTGCAGACCGATCCCCGTGGTTTTGCCACCCTGTGGCTCAGCCGAGAAGAAAAGAACAACGCGTTCAACGCCGAAATGATCCGCGAACTGATCCTCGCGCTGGATAAAGTGTCGAGCGACGCCAGCCTGCGTTTTCTGCTGATCCGTGGGCGCGGCAAGCATTTCAGCGCCGGTGCCGATCTGGCCTGGATGCAGCAATCGGCCGAACTCGATTACCACACCAATCTTGATGACGCACGGGAACTGGCGGAGTTGATGTACAACCTCGCCAAACTGAAAGTCCCGACGCTGGCCGTGGTGCAAGGCGCGGCATTTGGCGGTGCACTGGGCCTGATCAGTTGCTGYGACATGGCGATTGGCGCCGACGACGCGCAGTTCTGCCTGTCGGAAGTGCGCATCGGCCTGGCGCCAGCGGTCATCAGCCCGTTCGTGGTGCAAGCCATTGGCGAGCGTGCGGCGCGGCGTTATGCCTTGACTGCCGAACGTTTCGGCGGGCAACGGGCTCGGGAAATCGGCCTGTTGTCAGAGAGCTATCCGATGGCTGAGCTGGAGCAGAAAGTCGATCAGTGGATCGACAATCTACTGCTCAACAGCCCGGCAGCCATGCGCGCCAGCAAGGATCTGCTGCGTGAAGTCGGCAACGGCGCGCTGACTCCGGCGCTGCGCCGCTACACCGAGAATGCCATCGCCCGAATTCGCGTCAGCCCGGAAGGCCAGGAAGGCCTGCGCGCCTTCCTGCAAAAACGTTCGCCCACCTGGCAAGCCGAAATCACCCTCAAGGAGCCGCGTTGATGAGCGCACCTGTTCTCACCACCCTGCTGGTGGCCAACCGTGGCGAAATCGCCTGCCGGGTGATGCGCACCGCCAAGGCTCTGGGCCTGACCACTGTGGCCGTGCACAGCGCCACCGACCGTGACGCCCGGCACAGCCGCGAAGCGGAAATCCGCGTCGACCTGGGCGGCAGCAAAGCCGCCGACAGTTACCTGCAAATCGACAAACTGATCGCCGCCGCGAAAGCCAGCGGTGCTCAGGCAATTCATCCCGGTTATGGTTTTCTCTCGGAAAACGCCGGTTTCGCCCGGGCGATCGAGGCGGCGGGCCTGATTTTCCTCGGCCCGCCCGCCTCGGCCATCGACGCCATGGGCAGCAAGTCTGCGGCCAAAGCCTTGATGGAAACCGCCGGTGTGCCGCTGGTGCCCGGCTATCACGGCGAAGCCCAAGACCTCGACACCTTCCGCGATGCCTGCGAACGCATCGGTTATCCGGTGTTGCTCAAGGCCACGGCGGGCGGCGGCGGTAAGGGCATGAAAGTGGTCGAGGACGTCAGCCAACTGGCCGAAGCCCTGGCCTCGGCGCAGCGTGAAGCACAATCGTCGTTCGGCGATTCGCGGATGTTGGTCGAGAAATACCTGCTCAAGCCACGTCACGTGGAAATCCAGGTGTTCGCCGACCAGCATGGCAATTGTCTGTACCTCAACGAGCGTGACTGCTCGATTCAGCGTCGTCATCAGAAAGTCGTCGAAGAAGCACCCGCTCCAGGCCTGACCCCGCAATTGCGTCGGGCCATGGGCGAAGCCGCCGTACGCTCGGCTCAAGCGATCGGCTATGTGGGCGCCGGCACCGTGGAGTTTTTGCTGGATGCGCGCGGTGAGTTCTTCTTCATGGAAATGAACACGCGCCTGCAAGTCGAACACCCGGTGACCGAGGCCATTACCGGCCTCGACCTGGTGGCCTGGCAAATTCGTGTAGCCCGCGGCGAAGCGCTGCCGATGACACAGGATCAGGTGCCGCTGATCGGCCATGCGATCGAAGTGCGGTTGTACGCCGAAGACCCGGGCAACGATTTTCTGCCGGCCACCGGGCGCCTGRCGTTGTACCGCGAATCCGCCGAAGGGCCGGGGCGTCGTGTGGACAGTGGCGTCGAAGAAGGCGACGAGATTTCGCCGTTCTACGACCCGATGCTTGGCAAGCTGATTGCCTGGGGCGAAGACCGTGAACAGGCGCGGCTGCGATTGCTGAGCATGCTCGAGGAGTTTGCCATTGGCGGGCTGAAGACCAACATCAACTTCCTGCACCGGATCATCGGCCACCCGGCGTTTGCCGCCGCCGAACTGGATACCGGGTTCATTCCGCGTTATCAGGAGCAACTGCTGCCAGCACCTTCGCCGCTCAGTGATGAGTTCTGGCAAGCGGCGGCCCAGGCGTTTGCGCAAAGTCAGCCGGCTGTGTTGCGCGCCGATGATCCGAGTTCGCCGTGGGCCTTCAACAATGGTTTCCGTGCCGGGTTGCCGACAGAAATCACCCTGCATTTGAGTTGCGAAGGGCAAGACCGGGCGCTGACCCTGGGCGATGCCGACGCGCATACCGCACGGCTCAAGGGTGAATACCTGCTGACCGAGCACAGCGGTTTGCGCCGCCAGCACCGGGCCATCCGCCGTGGCGATGCGCTGTATCTGCAATGGGACGGCGAGCTGCGCCGCATCGAGTCGTATGACCCGATCGGCGCCGTCGAAGCCAGTCACAGCCATCAAGGCGGGCTTACCGCGCCCATGAACGGCAGCATCGTGCGGGTGTTGGTGGAGGCCGGGCAAACGGTCGAAGCCGGGGCGCAACTGGTGGTGCTGGAAGCGATGAAGATGGAGCACAGCATTCGCGCGCCCCACACCGGGGTAATCAAGGCGTTGTATTGCCAGGAAGGCGARATGGTCARCGAAGGCAGTGCGTTGGTGGAGTTGGAGCAAGCGTGAAATGAAGATCGGTCCTACGCGTTGCGAGGACCGATCCGATTAGAATTTGGCAGTCGCCTGAACCACCACGCCGATGATTCGGCATTCCTCGGTGTAAAGGGCTTTCGGATACGTCGGATTGAGCGGGACCAGGTAACGCTGCCCGCCCTCTTCGATCAGTTTGCGAAAGACCGCCTCGGCGCTGCCGGGCCATTGGGCGATCACCAGTTTGCCAGGCTCCGGCACGATCGCCGGGTCGACCAGAATCAGCATGCCCTCGGCAATGCTCGCTCCCGTAGGGGCGGTCATCGCGTCGCCGACCACCACCAGCCAGAACGCCGCGCCCTGTGCGTGGTAATCGGACAGCTCGAAACGTGGCTTGCTGACAGCCAGCGAAGTACCGTAGGTCGATAGCTCGCCGTCGCGCACCTCCCCGGTTTCCCGCCAGTCACTGACCGGGTAGCGAAAGTACGGGTTGTACTTTTGCGCCAGGGAGATCTCCTCATCCTCTGAGGGCAGCGGCTCCCTGATCACCATCGCCACTTCCAGATAGTCCATGCCGAGCGCCCGCAAGACACGATTCATCTCTGCGATGCCGGGCTGACGACGTTTATTGAGCCAGTGGCCGACGCCACCCTGGGACATCCCGATGCGCTCGGCGAGTATTTCCTGAGTGACTTTGAGTTCACTCATTTTGGCCTTGACCAATTCAATCCATTTATCCATGTGCGGCACGATACGTGGGGTACTCCGACCATCAAAACACAAATTGTAGTATTAAAACTGAAGACACAAATACAGTAAGTACTAAGCTGGGCTCACGGATTTGAATTTCTCACGGAGCTCGCCATCGTCATGACCATCCCCAGCAATACCTTGCCCGATATGCAAATCGACACCAGCCTCACCTCGCCAAAAGGCTCTGCCGCGGCGCAGCGCGCACTGGACTATTACTTGAAACCAGCTGTGTCAGAAGTAGCCAGCGAAGAACGTTTCTTTGATGTGAACCGTAACATCAGCAGCGAAGAGGCGCTGGTCCATGCTTCGGATCTGCTGCGGTGCGCCGTTGCCACCGCGCATGAGTCAGCCAACCAACTGCAGGGCGCAAGCCGGGATCTGGCGTTTTCGACGGTGCACATGATCGACATGGCCAAGGCGATGGTCGAACGGGCCCTGGAGGGCAATCAGAACAATTGAGGCGGGAGCGCATTGGAGGAGGACAGGAAAATTTTTCCAATCGCGCAGGTAGAAACATTTGACTTGCAAATGATAATGATTATTATTGCATCAACTGGTCGCGAGATCAGTCGATAGACCAAGAGACCTTAGGTCGGACTCCTGGACTATCTCCTCATCAGGCTAATCACGGTTTTTGACCCGGCTTTTTGCCGGGTCTTTTTTTGCCAGTCAGGCTGGCTTTGGCTTCAGGCTAATGAAGTCTGTAGGTGCTGCAAAATTCGATTGGCGCGGATGATATCAAAAGAATATCTACTGCCAAGAGAAGCCCGGCAGCACTGGGCCAAACTAACGAAAAATAGCACTTGAGAATCAATTGCGCAGTCTCTAAGCTGCATCGGCGTCAAGGAGGACGCCCCCCCTTTTACCCCCCCGTAATTTCCCCCCGGTTTCTCCCCCTCTTGCGTGTAAAGTAGCAGCCATAAAAATCGTATTCAGGAAATGATTATGGCCGGGGCTAAATCTTCTTTCGACATCAGCGCTAACTTCGACAGCGGCAACATTGATGTGCTGGACATCAGCAATCCTCTGCAAGCATTGCTGGCCATCAGGCCAGACACTCGCAGCCAGCATTTCCAGTGGTTCCATTTCAAGGCCAGCGGCCTGCATGTGGGTCAGGAGCATTGGTTTCGTCTGAACAACGCCAGCAAATCCTCATACAACAAGGCCTGGGATGGTTATCAGGCGGTGGCGTCCTACGACCACGTCAACTGGTTCCGGGTGCCGACCATCTTCGAAGGCGACTGCCTGCGTTTCAGCCTTGAAGCCACTGCCACCCATGCCTGGTTCGCCTACTTCGAACCCTATAGCCGTGGCCGTCACGACTGGCTGATCGAACAGGCACTGACCAAGGCCGGCACCGAACTGTTGGCCACCGGCAAGAGCGTTGAGGGTCGTGACATCCAGCTGTTGCGCAAAGGGACTGGCGCCGAAGGCCAGCGCAAGGTCTGGATCATCGCCCAGCAACACCCCGGCGAACACATGGCCGAATGGTTCATGGAAGGCGTGATCGAACGCCTGGAAAAACACGACGACCCGGTGCTGAATAAGCTCCTGGCCAGCGCCGACCTGTACCTGGTGCCGAACATGAACCCGGACGGCGCCTTCCACGGTCATTTGCGCACCAATGCCATGGGCCAGGACCTGAATCGCGCCTGGCAGAACGCCAGCCAGGAAATCAGCCCGGAAGTGCTGTTCGTTCAGCAGCAAATGGAAAAATACGGCGTCGACCTGTTCCTCGACATCCATGGCGATGAAGAAATTCCCTACGTGTTCACCGCCGGTTGCGAAGGCAACCCCGGCTATACACCGCGGATCGAAAAACTCGAAGAGCGCTTCCGCAGCCTTCTGAAGCACCTGACCAAGGACTTTCAGACCAAACACGGCTACACCCGCGACGAACCGGGCAAAGCCAACATGACCCTGGCCTGCAACAGCGTCGGTCAGAAGTTCGACTGCCTGTCCTTTACCATTGAAATGCCCTTCAAGGACAACAACGACGCGCCGAATGCGCTGACCGGCTGGTCTGGTAAGCGTTCGAAGCAGTTGGGCAAGGATGTGCTGACGACCATTGCCGACATGGTCGATACCTTGCGCTGATCACCCTTGGACAAAAGATCGCAGCCTTCGCAGCTCCTGCAAGGCGGCGATTTTTTGATGTTTTACTCAGCCGGGATCCGCACACAATCCTGGGGCCCCAACAGCCGCCCATCCTCGGCGCGCAATTCCAGCGGCCGCACCGGTCGACCGTTCTCACGATCGACAACCTGCGAATGCGCCTCCCCCGCCTCATAGAAAAACGCCTCGCCCCACTGCCGCAACCCGATGATTAACGGGAACAAGCCCTGGCCCTTCTCCGTCAGCACATATTCCTGATACGCGCTGCCATCCGACGCCGGCACCAGATCGAAAATCCCGTGGGCCACCAATGTGCGCAGGCGTGCCGAAAGAATGTTCTTGGCCATGCCGAGATTGCGCTGGAACTCACCGAAGCGTCGCAGGCCATCGAACGCATCGCGCACGATCAATAGCGACCACCAATCCCCAATCGCATCCAGTGAACGAGCGACCGGGCATTCGGCGCCTTCCATGCTTGTACGTTTAACCATGACCGCGTCCGCCGGCAACCAATGTGGTTGCAATATAAAACCAGAATCCTTACCGTACAACTGGTTTTATATTGCAACCACACAAGGAAGCCTGTGATGAAACCTGACCACCCGTTAAGCGGCGCCGTGGTGCTGCTGTTTGCCGTCGCCTGCGGCCTGGCCGTCGGCAATGTGTATTACGCACAACCATTGCTCGATGCCATGGCCGAAGCCTTCGCCATGGACCCGGCAACCATCGGTATCATCATCACCCTCACTCAGATCGGTTATGGCGTGGGCCTGTTGTTGCTGGTCCCTCTGGGGGATCTGCTCAACCGCCGCCGATTGATCGTCTTGCAAACCCTGCTGTCGGCACTGGCCTTGTTGATGATTGCGTTAGCCCCGAGCAGCACCTGGCTGTTGCTCGGCATGGCGCTGACCGGGTTACTGGCGGTCGTTACGCAAGTCCTGGTGGCCTACGCCGCGACGCTGGCCATCCCGGCGCAACGTGGACGTGTGGTAGGCGTGATCACCAGCGGCATTGTCGTCGGCATTCTATTGGCACGAACGGTGGCCGGCGGCATGGCCGACCTGGCTGGTTGGCGTTCGATTTATCTGCTGTCCGCCGGGTTGACCCTGGTGATGGCGCTGCTGTTGTTTCGTGTGCTGCCCAGGCACGAAGACGCGCGACCGGATAGCGCTTACGGCGCGTTGATCGGCTCAGTCTTCACGTTGTTCAAGGAAGAACCGGTGTTGCGTCAACGGGCCATCCTTGCCCTGCTGACGTTCGCCAGTGCCATGGTGCTGTGGACCCCTTTGGTATTGCCGTTGAGCGCCCCGCCGCTTTCACTGTCCCACACCGAAATCGGACTGTTCGGGCTGGCCGGGGCTGCCGGCGCACTGGCCGCTGCTCGCGCCGGGCATCTGGCCGATCGTGGCCTGGGTCAATGGACCAGCGGACTGTCGTTGTTGCTGATRCTCGCCTCATGGCTGCCCATCGCCCTCACTCAATCCTCGCTGTGGGCGCTGCTGCTCGGGGTGATTACGCTGGATCTGGGTTTGCAGGCCGTCCATGTCACCAGCCAGAGCATGATCTACAGCGTGCGCCCCGAAGCGCAAAGCCGACTCACCGCCGGCTACATGCTGTTCTATTCGATCGGCAGCGCCTTGGGCTCTATCGGTTCGACGGCGATGTATGCCTGGGCCGGCTGGATCGCGGTGTGCTGGCTGGGTGCGGGCATCAGCGTCGTAGCGTTGATCTATTGGTGGCTGACGCTCGCCGCCAAAACACCCAACACCTGTGGCAAGCCCCCTCGCCACAGTTATCGGCAGTCCCCCGACTCACCCACGGTCCCTGCCCCGCAACATGCTGTCCAGTACCTCATCGCGGCGCACCCAACCGTGAAACAACGCCGCCGCCAGGTGCAGCAGCACGGTCAGGAACAGTAGATACGCCAGATACCTATGTGCCTTGCGCAGGAATGCAAACACCTGCGCATTCGCCGGCAGGATCGACGGCAGTTGCAACGAGCTGCTGAGCATCACCGGATCGCCAGCCGCCGAAATCATCGCCCAGCCCAGCAGCGGCAAAATCAGCATCAAGGCGTACAGCAAGACATGCGAAGCCTTCGCCGCGAGCACTTGCCAACCCGGCAAGTCCGCCGGCAGCGGTGGTTGCCGGGTCGAAAAACGCACGGCCAGACGCACGACCACCAACAGCAGAATGGCGATGCCCAACGGTTTGTGCAGGTGGATCAGCCACTCGTGACGCTCGGACACCGAGGCCACCATGCCGGCGCCGATGAACAGCATCGCGATGATCATCAGCGCCATCAGCCAATGCAGCAGCCGCGCCAGGGGAGCGAAATGGTTCGGTTGAGCGCTCATTGATGAGCCTCCTGCTTGGCGTTGGGCAACTGATTCACTTCGCTGGTGCGACGCAGATAGGAATTGGCATAGCCCGCTGAACGAGCGGCGAGCAGCGGGTCGTCGGAGCCTTCGATACCGCTGGGCAATACCAGTGGGTCGTAGTTGATGTCACGGCACTCGCCATTGAGTTGTGGCTGGGTGCTTTCGAGCACCAGAGTGCCGGCGTTCACAACTTTTCGGTCGCCGGGCCAGGCCTTGCTCGCGTCGTTGACCGGGTCCCCAGAGTTCGCCAGGGTGATGTTCAACTGCCAACGCAGCGGTCCGGCGGACAAACGCTGAACCAGATCCTTCTCCAGAAAGTCAGCGCCCTCCGGTGCCGTCGCGCCCGCCGCATCCTGAGCAACCGGGGTCATGCTCCAACGCACCGCTTGCCGCTGCCCCGCTGCGTTCACCAGGTAAAACGCATTGACGCTGTTATACGTCTCGGTCGCATAACTGGCAGAAGGTTTGGCAGTCTTGATCCAGGCAAGAAACGGCGCGGCTTCCGGGTGAGAACCGAAGAACGCCGGCACCGCCGCAGGATTCGGTTTGCCGGTGGCCGGGTCCGGTGACTGCGCCTGTTGCAGCTGATAGAACGCCTCGGGCGTGCCCACCGGGAACACCGGCATGCTGTTCATCCCGGTGCGCCACTGCTGACCGTTGGCCTGGGTAAAGCGCAACGCCAGGCTGCGGATCGGCACGCTGTTGTCCGGTGCGTAAGGGTTGCCGGCAGGCAGCGCGAAACGCCCGACCACCGGGGTCCGCGCTTCATTGAACACTTGGGCGCTGGAATACTCGCGCACCTGGCCGCTGCTCTCGAAATGCCCGATAACGCACACCCCTTTGGCGTGGTTACGACGGAACCCCGGGTGCACGCCGTTGTTTTTCTCCAGCACATTGATCAACGCTTTCGGCGTCAGGCGCTGTGGGTCGAGTGTGCCGTTGACGTAGGCAAAAGCCCCGGCCAGCGCGGCGACCACCACGGCAATGCCGGTCAGGCGCAACGTCAGGCTCGCGGTGCTCAGGGGCGGCCGAGACGGCCCTGTTGTAGATGAGCGATCAACCATGAAAGTCTCCGGGGCCATAGGCCACAGGGGGAAAGAGCTATGAGACGAACGTCACGTAGGATTATTCCCCCTGAACTGTAGTTTCTTTCAAAGCACCGCTAGCGACGAATCCTCAAGGTTGGTCAAACCGGGTTAAAACTCGGCTCACGCTTCTGCAAAAAAGCCTGCATACCTTCCTGTTGCCCCTGCGTGGCAAACAAACCATGAAACACTCTTCGCTCGAAAAGAAGGCCATCGCGCAATCCTGACTCCAGTGCCCGGTCCACTGCTTCTCGCGCAGCCAGTGTGGCGGTTTTGGCGAAACCGGCAATGATCTGCGCTGCGGCCAAGGATTGCTCCAGCAGATCGCTGGCAACGATGACCCGCGACACCAATCCTGCCCGCTCGGCCTCTTCGGCCGACATCGAGCGTCCAGTCAAAATCATGTCCATGGCCTTCGACTTGCCGATCAGGCGCGTGAGACGTTGGGTCCCGCCCATTCCAGGCATCACCCCCAACCTGATTTCCGGTTGGCCAAAACGAGCGTTATCGGCAGCAAAGATCAGATCGCACATCATGGCCAACTCACAGCCGCCACCGTATGCATAACCGGCAACAGCGGCCAGCTTGGGCGTACGCAACGCGGCAAAGGCTTCCCAATCGGCGAAATAATCCTCATGGACCATGTCCAGGTAAGATTTTCCGTACATCTCCTTGATGTCGGCACCCGCCGCAAAAAAATCCGCTGTCCCGGTGATCACGAAACAGCCGACTCCGGGGTCGCGGTCCAGCCGTTGCAAGGTGTCCAGCAGTTCGCGCATCAGGGCCGAACTCAAAGCATTCCTGGTCTGCGGCCGATTAAGACGAATCAATACGACTCGATCATGACGTTCGATCAATGTGTGCATGGTGATCTCATTAAATAGATGTGAAATGTTTGAATGAAAAAACGCTCTTGGCACACTTCAGGAATCCCAGATTGCGCCATACGCCGGAATGCCCCGCCCCTCCATTTCCTCAACCACTCGCTGGGTGAGCGTCTGGTTCGAAATGCAGATCACCGCCTCAGCACCGAACGAGCAAACCGCGTCATAAGCCAGTTGCACAAGGTCTGGCTTGCCGAGCACATCGGTGTCCCAGATCAAGGCATCAGGATTGGCCCGCAGGATCTCTTCCACCAGTTCGTCACCGTAGGTTTTTCGCGGGCTGCGGGTCGACCAGACCAGCCGTATGGGTACTTGCCTGGCCAACAAATGGGGCAACACCGGGCCGATGCCGCTGCCCGTGGCGATGTACACCACCGATTTGAACAGGGTTTCGATGTGCGCCACGCCAGCGGTGGTAATGCCTTTGACCCAGACATGCGTCGGCATTTGCTCGATGAACTCGCCGGTCCAATCACCTGCCCGGGAAATGATCAGGCGAAAACCCGCTTCACCCGGTGCGGGAATATTGGCAAAGGAATGCCACTCCATCAGCGGGTTGAGACTGATGGCGTTGGAGGAGCCGGCAAACGGCGTGACATGGTCAAAACGGGCTATTACCGCATGAGAAGAAGGCCTGATCAGTTGCACCGGCACTTTGCGCAGACGAAACCATGGCAAGGCGATGCTGAACGTCAGCACAATCAGCATCCAGAATGCCACCGACGTCGACAGCGCCTCGCTCACGGAGGCCTGCGGGTTCTGGTCCCGGGTAAACAGAACGCTCCATACCCAGAACAGGGCAAGTGCGCTCCACCCACCAAAGCGGTGCATTCGCTCGAAGCCGTTGTGAAAACGCCCGCGAATCCGCGGGTGAGCCATGACGGCCACCAGCAGCAAGATCCCCAGCAACCCGGCGCTCACCCCGAGCAGCGCCAGGGAAACGCCGCCCAAGCTTTCAGTCCAATGCCAGGCCAGGGAGCCGATCAACACCGCGAACCAGCCAATCGCCGCCAGCGCCCCGCCACTGTGCAAGCCGCCGAAGTGGTAAACCTTGGCCAGTGAGCGGCGTATCGCAAGCGGCCAGGAAGTGGGCGCCCGGGTTGCCAGCCAGAACAGCAGATTGATGATGTATTGCTGGCGAATCAAAATCGCCAGCGACAGATTCGCCACCACCAATCCCGACAGCGCCTCAAGGACTATCCCCGTGGATGTCCACCACTGCCCGGCGGTCAACCCATGCGCCAGTGCCGCGATATTGAGTGCAAGCACCAGCGCTACGAGGCGGTTGTAATGCGAGAATATCGGCAACGTCCCTAATCGCCGCCACAGCACGCGCTTGACCGGCAGCGCGGTATCCGGATTCCCCCCCTTCATGCGCCCACCCCTTGCCGGGTCGTCGCGTCGGCCTGGTGCGTCATCGCCCACTCCAGCAGCAAGCGTTTGTCGACCTTGCCGCGTGAGGTCAGCGGAATGTGCTCCACAGCGAGGATCAGCGAAGGGACGCAATAGTAGGCAAGCCGCTCTTCACAGCGCCGTCTTGCATCATCGATGTCCGTGGTAACGGGATAGACGAAGGCCACCAGATGGCGACTGTCGAGTTTCAACGTGACCGCCCGCTCGCAGCGATCAGATGACTCCAGAACCGTAGAAACAGAGTCAAGCTCCACCCGAAACCCTCTGACCTTGACCTGATCATCGACACGTCCCAGGTGTTCAAGTTCGCCGTTCGCTGTCCAGCGCCCCAGATCACGTGTGCGAAACATCATCCGGCCCTGCCCCAGAAACGGATCGGGCCGATAGCGTTCGGCGGTCAGCGTCGGGTTACTCAAATAACCGGCGGTCACACAGTCGCCGCCCGCCCACATCTCACCTTGCTCACCCGCCTGACAGAGCTGGCCCGCCTCATCCAGCACGTACACCGTGTTGTTGGGCGTGGGTTTGCCGATCGTCAATGCACCTGCGCCCCTGTAATGCTGCATGGTGTTGACGATCGTGGTTTCGGTCGGGCCGCAGGCATTGTAAAAAGTGCAGAACGAGGACCAGCGATCAGCCAGGGGCTGAGGGCAAGGCTCCCCGGCAAGGGCCACGACCTTGACTTGCTGGCAACGCAATGGATCGAGTGTGCCGAGTATCGAAGGTGTAGCGATCAGCACGTCGCATTGTTCGGCCGTCTGGGCGATGTCCTTGCCACGGATCATCAAGGTCGCACCATGAGCCAGGCACCCGAGTATTTCCCAGGCCGCCATGTCAAAGGCGATGTTAAGTATCTGTCCGACCTTGAGCCCAGGCCGCATGCCGAGATTGCCAGGGGCTGTCAGCAAAATATTGCACACATTGCGGTGGGTCACCCGAACCCCATTGGGCAGGCCGGTGGTGCCGGAGGTAAACAGCACGAAACACAACCGGTCCGGGGTCGATGACAGCGAACTGGCCACATTCAGGTCATCAGCGGGTGTTGACGCAACCTCCATGAGCTCATCGAGGCAAATGCAGTGTTGCTGCGACGTCAGGGGAATTCGCGACTCGAGGCTCGACAGTGTCAGCACCACCCGCGTCGAGGCCACGTCCATGATGTGGCGCAATTGCGCGGTGGGAGTAATCCCTACGTGCTGAGGGATGTAGGCAGCACCCACTTTCAATGCGGCCAACATTCCCGCCAGCATCGGGATCGAACGCTCCACAAACAAGGCCACGTGATCGCCCGGGGCGACGCCCTGCTGACGCAACAGCGTGGCCAGTCGGTTGGCCTGCCGGTTCAGTTCACCGTAGGTGATGGCTTCGCCCTCACAATGGGCGGCAATGTCCTGAGGTCTGGCGGCGGCTTGCGCCTCGATGGCGTGATGGATCAGAAGATACTCAGGCTCAACCGTCGGCCCACGACCGAACCGCGGCCACACGTCATGGGTGTTGTTGTCCGGAAGCAGCGAACACATCGATGCCGACTCAAGGGAAATTTTGCACTCTTGCATGTTAAAAAATTCTCTTCAGGCTCAATATTTACGTTCAAGCACGGGTGGTTCTGCGCAGCCTGGTGAGAGGCTGGGCTGACTGCCTGAGCTTGCTGCATGGGTTGAGCCGCGAAGTTCGATGCCATTACATGGATTACAAACCCCTCAGAAATCTCCTACACAAATAAGTAATGGTTTTCCCCGACGAAGGAATAAACCACAGTGGCCGGCGTCCTTCTTGTCAGTGCCATTCATCACAGCCAGAGAACACGCCATTTCCATGAACAACATCGACGGACAATTGCGTGAAATCATTCCCAGGCTGCGGCGCTTCGCCGTATCGCTGACGCGCAACCCCAGCAGCGCCGACGATCTGGTGCAGGCAAGCCTGGAACGAGCGCTGTCGAATTGGAGCGCTAAACGTCCGGAGGGCGACCTGCGGGCCTGGCTGTTTTCGATTCTTTATCGGCAGTTTCTCGACGCCCACCGCCGCTCCCGGCGGTATGCGCGGATGCTCGAATTCTTTACCGGGCGCGACGATGCGCAGCCTTCGGTAGAACGCACGGTAATCGCCCAGTCGACCCTGCAAGCCTTCGATCAGCTCAACACCGAACAGCGCGCGCTGCTGCTCTGGGTATCGGTGGAAGGCTTGAGTTACAAGGAGGTCGCCGAGATTCTCGACGTCCCCATCGGCACCGTGATGTCACGCCTGTCCCGCGCGCGTCAGGCCTTGCGCCAGCTCAGCGACGGCGAAATCACCCGCCCTTCCCTGCGGAGACTCAAATGATCAGCCTGCCTCCCAACGAGCGTGACCTGCACGCCTACGTCGATCACCAACTCAGCGATGCCGACCGACATCAAGTGGAAATTTATCTGGCCGGCAACGCCGAAGTGGCCGCACAAGTACGCGCCTGGCAGCAAGACGCCCAACAATTGCGCGCAGCCCTGAGCGGCGCCTTGCAGCAACCGGCCAACCCGCAACTTGACCCGGCGCTGATTCGCCAGCGCCTCAAACGCCAGTCCCGCCGTCATCTGGCCAGTGCCGCGATGTTGTTGATTGCGGTCAGCGTCGGCGGATTGGGCGGTTGGCACGCGCGGGAGATGACTCTGGTCAGCCCCCCACTGCCGATGGCCGATGCGATGCAGGCCTACCGACTGATTGCCCAGCAAGGCATGCTGCCGGCGGATTACCAAGTCAGCGACGATGGCGACATGCAGGGTTGGCTCGACCGCTATTTCAGCCAGGCCCATCGTCTGCCGAACCTGGCGGGGGCAGGCTACAAACCGGTCAGCGGCCGTTTGCTCAGTACCGAACAAGGGCCGGCAGCGATGGTGGTCTACGAAGATCAGGGCGGCCACAAAGTCAGCTTTTACGTCCGTCCGCCGGGACCGAAAAACTTCCTCCTGCCCCGCGGCAGCCGCAGCGACGGCGAACTGCAGGCCGAGTATTGGTCGGATGCCGGGTACAACTACGCGATGGTCAGCCCGAGTGACACACCGGCGGCGCAGATACTCAAGCAGACACTGAAGTTCTGATCCGGGTTGTGGTCACCCCTGCCCAAACACCTGCGAAGGCCTGCGCAACAGCGGGTCGAACGGGTTGATCCGCGGCCCGATCAACGCCGCTTCGCGCTTGAGCATTTCCACCACGGTCGGCAAACGATCCGGCCCCAGGCGATCACTGATCGTGGCCACGCTCAACGCCGCCACTGCCCGGCCGTCGCGATCGAGGATCGGCACGGCCACGCCGGCCATGCCCTGCAACACGCCGGTGTTGCGCCCGGCGTACCCGAGCGCGCGCACATTCTCGACTTCCGAGCGCAGGAACACTTCGTCATACAGGTGAAAATCCTTGAGCCGCGGCAAGTTGTAGTGAATCACCGTGTCGCGTTCCTCTTGCGGCAGGAATGCCAGAATCGCCAGGCTGCCCTGACCCACGCCGAGCGCCACCCGCCCGCCGATGTCACCGGTAAATGTGCGGATCGGAAACGGCCCTTCACTGCGGTCCAGACAGATCGCATCAAAGCCACTGCGCGCCAGCAAAAACAGCGAATCGCCCAGCGATGCCGATAACCGCAGCAATGCCGGCCGCGCCAGTTCGCGCAGGTTGTTGGTATTGCCGGCGCGGGCCGCCAAGGCAAAAAACTCCAGGCTCAGGCGATAGCGTTTGCTGCGGGCGTCCTGCTCGACCATGCCCTCGTCCATCAAGCTGCGCAGCAAGCGGTGGGTAGTCGGTTGCGACAAGCCGATGCGCTGCGCCAGTTGCGTCACGCGTTCGCCGCCCTCGACGGTGTCACCCAGGCTGCGCAGCACCGCAAACAGTCTTGAGACCGCACCGACACCGACTTCATTTTTGTTTTCATTCCGATCAGTGGAATCTGACATTTGATTTCTCATCAATAAATTTACTCACTGAATAAAACTGAAAATAGTCATCACTTCAGTGAAATAGGTTATTGAGCCCATCCTATTCTTCGTCCTACTCTGCGTCCATACAGGGGCGATTCGAACAACAACGGCAGCCGACACACGTCGAGCGCCAACACCCCCCGCAATATCTTTTCGTATCTGCCCATACAAAAAAGCGCGCCGTTGGCGACGCATAACAATCTCAGGTGGAGCGCAGTCATGGCCTTTGTGCAGCTTGAAAACCTCGGCAAACGATATGGCGAGATCGACGCAGTCGTCGCCACCAACCTGTCGGTGGAAAAAGGCGAGTTCGTCTCACTGCTCGGCCCCTCCGGCTGCGGCAAAACCACCACCCTGCAAATGATCGCCGGCTTCGTCGAAGTCAGCAGCGGACGCATTGTGCTGGACGGTCGCGACATCACCCACGCCAAACCCGCCAGCCGTGGCCTGGGCGTGGTGTTCCAGAGTTACGCGCTGTTCCCGCACATGACCGTGCAAGACAACGTCGCCTTCGGCCTGCGCATGCGCAAAGTACCCAACGGTGAGTTGCAGCAACGGGTGGACCGGGTGCTGAAACTGGTTCGCCTGCACCAGCACGCCGAGCGTTACCCGCGAGAGCTTTCCGGCGGCCAGCGCCAGCGTGTTGCACTGGCCCGGGCGTTGGTGATCGAGCCGCCGGTGTTGCTGCTCGACGAACCGCTGTCCAACCTCGACGCCAATTTGCGCGAAGAGATGCAGTTCGAAATCCGCCGCATCCAGCGTGAAGTCGGGATCACCACGCTGATGGTCACCCACGACCAGTCCGAAGCGCTGTCGATCAGCGATCGGGTGGTGGTGATGCAGGCCGGGCGCATCACCCAGATCGACGCCCCTTACACCCTCTACGAACACCCGCGCACCGAGTTCATTTCCGGGTTCGTCGGCAAAGCCAATCTGCTGCCCGGTAAGCGAGATGGCGCCGGCGTGGTTCAGGTGTGCAACACCGGCAACGGTGAACTGACGTTAAGCCTGCGCCCGGAGAAAATCGATCTGCGGGAAAAAGGCCATGGCCGTCTGCAAGGCAAGATCGCCAGCCGCTTCTTCCTCGGCAGCCAATGGTTGTACGGCGTAACGACAACCCTGGGCGAACTCTGCGTGGTGCGCCGCAACGACGGCTCGGCGCCACTGGCCGAAGGCACGGCGGTCGGCCTCGACTGGGACGCGGCACTGCTGCGGGTGCTGAGTGTCGACGAGGTGTCGGCATGAATACGCTCGCCGCCATCCGTCAGGGACGCCAAGGGTATGTGTTGTCGGCGCCGGCCCTGGCGTTGTACGTCGGCCTGCTGGCGATCCCGCTGCTGCTGACGCTGGTGTTGTCGTTGAACGTCTTCGACTACAGCTCGGGGATCAACAGCGACGCCTACACCTTCGCCCATTACAGCAGCCTGCTGGGCGATCCGTACTTCTACGAGATCTTTCTGCGCACGATGTGGATCAGCGCCCTGACCACCCTGCTCTGCGTGCTGATCGGCGTGCCCGAGGCCTACATCCTCAGTCGCATGGGCGCACCGTGGCGTTCGATTTTCCTGATTCTGATCCTCACGCCGCTGCTGATTTCGGTGGTGGTGCGGGCGTTCGGCTGGAGCCTGTTGCTGGGCGCCGACGGGCTGGTCAACCAGACCTTGCAAGCCTTCGGTGGCTCGCCGATGAAGCTGCTCTACACGCCGTTCGCAGTGGTGATCGCGCTGGTCCACGTGATGCTGCCGTTCATGATCATTCCGGTCTGGACCTCGCTGCAAAAACTCGACCCGGCCGCCGAGCAGGCTGCGCTGTCACTGGGCGCCAGCCACTTCACGGTGATACGCAAAGTGGTGTTGCCGCAGGTCATGCCCGGCGTGCTCTCCGGCACCTTGATCGTGTTCGGCCTCGCGGCCAGTTCCTTCGCCATTCCCGGCCTGCTCGGCGGACGCCGGCTGAAGATGGTCGCCACGCTGATCTACGACCAGTACCTGTCGGAGCTGAACTGGCCGATGGGCGCCGCGATTGCCGTGGCCCTGCTGTTGCTCAACCTGCTGATCATGCTGTCGTGGAACCGAATGATCGAAGGCCGCTACAAGAAGTCATTGGGATAATTCGTCATGTCCAGAAACGGTCCTTTCGCCCTGCTGTTCCATGCCCTGGTGGTGCTGTTCATGCTCGCGCCGCTGGTGGTGGTGTGCCTCGTCGCCTTCACCCCGGAAAACACCCTGAGCCTGCCGACCACGGATTTCTCCCTGCGCTGGTTCCGCGCCGTGTTCGAACGCGCGGACTTTGTCGATGCGTTCTACAACAGCCTGATCCTGGCCTTCAGCGCGGCCAGTCTGGCGACGCTGATTGCGGTTCCGGCGGCGCTGGCGATCACCCGTTTCGAGTTCCCCGGACGGGACTTTTTCAATGCCCTGTTCCTGTCGCCGATCATCATTCCGCACCTGGTGCTGGGGGTGGCGTTGCTGCGGTTGTTTGCGCTGATGGGCGTCAACGGCAGCTTCGCCTGGCTGATCTTCGCCCATGTGCTGGTAATCACGCCGTATGTGTTGCGGCTGGTATTGGCGTCGGCCATCGGCCTGGACCGCAGCGCCGAACACGCCGCGCAATCCTTGGGCGCCGGGCGCTTCACGCTGTTCCGGCAAATCACCTTGCCGATGATTCTGCCGGGGGTCGCCGGTGGCTGGCTGCTGGCGTTCATCAACAGTTTTGACGAGGTCACGTTGTCGATCTTCGTCACCTCGCCGGCCACGCAAACCTTGCCGGTACGCATGTACGTGTACGCCACCGAATCCATCGATCCGATGATGGCGGCGGTGTCGGCCCTGGTGATCGCGCTGACTGCGCTGACGATGATTCTGCTCGATCGGGTCTACGGCCTGGATCGGGTTCTGGTGGGTAAACAATGAGGGCGCCATGGCTCTGCTGAAACGACTGGCCGAAGGCGACCGCCCGGCCCTGGACTTTACCCTCGACGGCGTGCCTGCCAGTGGCTTGCTCGGCGACACCCTGCTGACCGCCGTGCTGACCTGCAGCGAACACCTGCGCGGCAGCGACTTCAGCGCCGAACCCCGCGCCGGCTTCTGCCTGATGGGCGCCTGCCAGGACTGCTGGGTACGCCTGGGCGATGGTCGCCGGGTGCGGGCCTGCTCGACGCAGCTTGAAGCCGGCCAGCAGGTCAGCCGCGAACCGGGGCGCTCGGTATGAACGCGGTGGTGATCATCGGCGCCGGCCCCGCCGGGATTCGTGCGGCGCAGACGCTGGTGGCGCATGGCGTGCGCCCGGTTCTGCTGGACGAAGCCGCACGCGGTGGCGGGCAGATTTATCGGCGGCAACCGGCGAACTTCAAGCGCTCGCCCGTCAAGTTGTATGGCTTCGAAGCCCCCAAGGCCAACGCGCTGCATCAAACCATCGACGCACTGCGCGAACAACTCGATTACCGCCCCGACACGCTGGTATGGAACGCCGAGGCCAACGCACTCGACACTTTGCACGAGGGCCGCGCCATGCGCGTGGCGTTCTCTCGGGTGATTGTCGCCACGGGTGCCACCGACCGGATTCTGCCGGTGCCGGGCTGGACGTTGCCGGGGGTGTACAGCCTCGGCGCGGCGCAGATCGCCTTGAAGTTTCAGGGCTGTGCCATTGGTGAACGCGTGGTGTTCGCCGGCAGCGGACCGTTGCTGTACCTGGTGGCCTATCAATACGCCAAGGCCGGTGCCAACGTGGTCGCGGTGCTCGACAGTTCGCCGTTCAGCGCTCAGGCCCGCGCCCTGCCCGGTCTGTTGTCGCAACCGGCTACCCTCGCCAAAGGCCTCTATTACCGCACCTGGCTGACCACCCACGGCATCCCGGTGCATCAGGGCGCCAGCCTGTCAGGCATCGATGGCCAACAGCGTGTGCAATCGCTGATCTGGCGCAACGCAAAAGGCCAACATCGAATCGACTGCGACGCTGTCGCCTTCGCCCATGGCCTGCGCAGCGAAACCCAACTCGCCGATCTGCTGGGCTGCGAATTCACCTGGAACCCGCTCAACCGCGCCTGGCTGCCACAGCGCGACAGCGCCGGGCGCAGCAGTGTCGCCGAGGTGTACCTGGCGGGTGACGGCGCCGGCATCATGGGCGCCGACGCGGCGGAAATGGCTGGCGAACGGGCAGCCCTGGCGCTGCTCGAAGACAGCGGTTACCTGCTCCCGCCGCAACGTGCCACCCAGCTGGAACAGTCGCTGAAAGCAATCGGCAGATTCCGCCAGGGCCTTGAGCGTGCCTTTGCCTTCCCCGAAAGCTGGGCCACCGACGCTGCGGATGACCTGATGATCTGTCGCTGCGAAGAAGTACGCGCCGGCGACATCCGCCAGGTGGTGCGCGAAGGTCATTGGGAGATCAACCGGGTCAAGGCCCACTGCCGGATCGGCATGGGTCGCTGTCAGGGCCGGATGTGCGGGGCCGCCGCCGCGGAAATCATTGCCTGCGAAAGTCAGCGTTCAGTAGCCGACATCGGTCGGTTGCGGGCTCAGGCACCGATCAAACCCTTGCCGTTCGGTCTGGAGGTCGAGCCATGATCGAAGTCGAGGCGGTCATCATTGGCGGTGGCATTGTCGGGGCCTCCGCCGCCCTGTTTCTGAGCAAGGCTGGCCGACGCGTAGCGCTGCTGGAACGAGATTTTTGCGGTTCGCATTCCAGCGGTGTGAACTATGGCGGCGTGCGTCGTCAGGGCCGGCCGCTGTCGCAATTGCCGTTGTCGCAACGAGCTCATGAGATCTGGGGGCAGCTGCCACAACTGATCGGCATCGACGGTGAGTACCAGCGCAGCGGTCACCTGAAACTCGCCCGCAGCCTCAACGATCTGCATGCCTTGCAGGATTACGCCGCCAGCAGCCAGGGGTTCGGCCTTGATTTGCAGCTGTTTGATCGCGATGAGTTGCGCGCACGTTTTCCGTGGGTCGGAGACGTCGCGGTCGGTGCTTCGCTGTGCCCGGACGATGGCCACGCCAACCCGCGCCTGGTGTCTCCGGCGTTTGCCCAAGCGGCACGTCGGCATGGCGCGCAGGTGCATGAGCAATGCGCAGTCACGGCGGTGGACCACGATGGTCAGCGCTTTCGCGTCAGCACTCAATCCGGCCTCGAACTGCGCGCCCCCTGGCTGCTGAACTGCGCCGGCGCCTGGGCCGGCAACCTTGCCGCGCAATTCGGTGAAGCGGTGCCGATGCATGCCGGGCACCCGGCGATGCTGGTCACCGAGCCGTTGCCGCTGGTGATGAATGCCAGCACCGGCGTCGAAGGCGGCGGCATCTATGCCCGTCAGGTCGCGCGGGGCAATTGTGTGTTGGGCGGCGGTCAGGGCTTTGCCCTTGATGGTGCCCGCGCCCGACCTGGTCAGAGCGCGGTGATCGAGATCCTGCGTCAGGCCGTCGAGCTTTACCCGTTTCTTGAAGGCGCCCAGGCGATTCGTACCTGGAGCGGCACCGAAGGTTATTTACCCGACCGCCAACCGGTGATCGGTCACAGCAGCACCCAACCCGGTCTGTTGCACGCATTCGGCTTTGCCGGCGCGGGCTTTCAGATCGGGCCTGCGGTGGGCCAGGCGCTCACCGAGATCATCTGTAGCGGCGCGTCAAAGACGCCGCTGGATGCGTTTTCCATCACCCGGTTTCACTCCATCTCCGTAGCTTGATAGAGGAAGGTCGCGCCAATGAATAACCTCAAACGCACTGCACTACTCGGTTTGTCCTGCATGAGCGCCCTGCTCACGGTCACTCAGGCCCACGCCGAACCGACGCTTTACCTGGGCATGAACGGCGGGACCATGGAGCGGCTCTACGCCGACAAGGTGCTGCCGGCTTTCGAGAAAGCCAATAACGTCAAAGTGGTGATTGTGCCGGGGACCTCGGCCGATATTCTGGCCAAGGTCCAGGCCAGCAAAGGCAACCCGCAATTGCACGTGATGTTCCTCGACGACGGCATCATGTACCGCGCCATTGCCATGGGCCTGTGCGACAAACTCGAAGACAGCCCGACCCTGGCGCAGATTCCGCCCAAGGGCCGCATCAAGGATCAAGCGGTGGCGGTCAGCCTCGGCGTTACCGGGTTGGCGTACAACACGCGGCTGTTCAAGGAAAAGGGCTGGAACGCGCCGACCTCCTGGATGGACATGGCCGATCCGCGCTTCAAGGACAAACTGGTGTTCCAGTCGATGGCCTCCTCGACCTTCGGCCTGCACGGTTTCCTGATGTTCAACCGGATTCAGGGCGGCAGCGAGACTAACGTCGAACCGGGGTTCAAGGCCTGGCCGAACACCGTCGGGCGCAACGTGCTGGAGTACATTCCGAGCTCGGCGAAAATCTCCGAAATGCTCCAGACCGACGAAGCGGCGCTGTTCCCGCTGACCCCGACCCAGGTTACCGCGCTGAAACTCAAGGGCATGCCGGTGGAATATGCGCAGCCGAAGGAAGGCTCGGTGGTGCTCAACGTGGCCGAATGCGCCATCGCCAACAACACCCAACCGGAACTGGCGCAGAAACTCGCAGCCTTCTTGCTGACGCCTGCCGCACAGGCTGCGGCGCTTGAAGACGGCGATCAGATTCCGTCGAACCCGAATACGCCAACCACCGACAAGACCCGCGGTCAGGTCGAGGCAATGAAACACTATCTGGAAACGGCGATTGCCATCGATTGGGATCAGGTCAACGAACAGCGTCCGACGTGGAATGACCGGTGGAATCGCAGTATCGAGCGCTAACCTCGAAGATCAGGTGAGAGGGCTTTTGTGGCACGGGAGCTTGCCTGTGGCGAGGGAGCTTGCTCCCGTTGAACTGCGCAGCAGTTCCTTTTTTGGGGCCGCTTCGCAGCCCAACGGGAGCAAGCTCCCTCGCCACAAAAGCCTTCTCGACACAAAAGCTTGGTCGGCAGCAGTGGAAGGGAAATTACCCTCTTGGTTAAACTACGCCGCTGCGGCTCAGGGGGAGCCGGCCTGAAGATTACGGGGTGACATCACATTGGCCGTACGACCGCCCAACCGTCCGCAACTCACACCACGCTGGTCCGCGCTACGCCGTTTTTTCGGCAAGGCATTCGCGGCGCCATCCAGTGGCAGCGCGCAAGGCCGGGTGATCCACGACTACTTCCGCCACAAGGCCCATGTTCAGGGCTACACCCTCAGCCACAGCCAGTTGCGCGTGATCGACTGCATGGCGCAGCACGCGTCGGCGCTGCCGGGGTCATCGACGCCACTCCCCGGACTTTACCTCCATGGTGCGGTCGGGCGCGGCAAGAGCTGGCTGCTCGACGGTTTTTTCCAGGCCATCCCCGTCACGGCAAAACAGCGCCTGCACTTCCATGAGTTTTTTGCGCAGTTGCACCAGGGCATGTTCAGCCATCGCGATCAGCCCGATGCGCTGGCAACCACCCTCGACGAACTGCTGCAAGACTGCCGGGTGCTGTGTTTCGATGAATTCCACGTGCATGACATCGGCGATGCGATGCTCATCACGCGGTTGTTCAAGGCGCTGTTTCGCCGGGGGATTCTGCTGCTGGTGACCTCAAACTACCCGCCGGAAGGTTTACTGCCCAACCCGCTTTACCATGCCCGTTTCAAACCGGTGATCGACCTGATCAACACGCGCATGCAGGTGATGGAAGTCGGCGGCCCCCATGATTACCGCAGTCAGGCGCGACCCCGTGCGCAGCAGCTGTTTACCCAGGGCCAGTACGTCTGGCCGGCCACGGTGAGCCAGCGTCAGGCGCTGCACCTGCTCGAACACGACGCACCGCCCATTCGGCTGCCCGTCGGGACACGACACCTTCAAGCCCGATACTGCGAAGGGCGAACCATTGGCTTCACCTTCGCCGACTTGTGCGAACACCCCACCGCCGTCATGGACTACCTGGAACTGTGCCGGCGCTTCGACCGCTGGATCATCGACAAACTGCCCAGCCTCGCCGGCTGTTCAATCGCCGCCCAGCAACGCTTCATCAACCTGATCGACGTCTTGTACGACCAGGACAAACACCTGATTCTGCTCGGCCACCAGTCATTGCGCGAATGCCTGGATGGCGATGCCATCGACCTGGCGCGCACGCGCAGCCGGCTGGGGCAGTTACTGGAAGTCAGGGAACTCGCCTGACAACCACCACCACTTTCCCGCTATCATGTCGCCCATTTCCAGGCCCCAGCGCCTTCCTTCAGATCAATAGCGAACCTGCCTATGCACACCCTCGCACAACTGCGCGCCGGCCAACTGTCGGGTATCACCCGCCTGGACCTGGTCTGTGGCCTGACCGAATTCCCCCGGGAAATCTTCGACCTGGCGGACTCGCTGGAAGTGCTCAACCTCAGCGGCAACGCCTTGCGCAGCCTGCCGGACGATCTGCACCGCCTGACCCGTTTGCGCGTGCTGTTCTGCTCGGACAATCAGTTCACCGAACTGCCCGCCTGCCTCGGCCAGTGTACGGCGCTGACAATGATCGGTTTCAAGGCCAACGCCATCGAACACGTGCCGGCCGCCGCCCTGCCGCCGCTGTTGCGCTGGCTGATCCTGACCGACAACCGCATCACGGATCTGCCAACCGAACTGGGCGAGCGCCCGTACCTGCAAAAACTCATGCTCGCCGGTAACCGCTTACAGCGTTTGCCCGAGAGCCTGAGCCACTGTCATCGACTTGAACTGATCCGCATTGCCGCCAATCAGCTCACCGAGCTTCCCGAATGGCTGCTGACCCTGCCGGGCCTGACCTGGCTGGCGTACGCCGGTAATCCATTGGAGACCGAAGCCGATGCGGCCGCACTTGAAGCCACGACGAGCATTCCCTGGTCCGAGCTGAGCCTGGAGCAGAAACTCGGCGAAGGCGCGTCGGGGGTCATTCATCAGGCGTTGTGGGAGCAGACAAAACAGGTCGCGGTAAAACTCTACAAAGGCGAGATGACCAGCGACGGCTCGCCGTTGCACGAAATGAACGCCTGCATCACTGCCGGTATCCACCCCAACCTGATCCGGGTCGAAGGGCGGATCGTCGGGCACCCACAGGCGCAAGCCGGGCTGGTGATGCAACTGATCGATCCGAGCTACCGCAACCTGGCCAGCCTGCCGAGCCTGGCGTCCTGCTCCCGCGACATCTATGCCGACGACACCCGGTTCAGCGCCGGCGTGGCAATGCGCATCGCCAGTGGCATCGCCTCGGTGGCCGAACACCTGCACCGCCAAGGCATCACCCACGGCGACCTCTATGGCCACAACATTCTGTGGAACGAGCATGGCGATTGTCTGTTGGGGGATTTTGGCGCGGCATCTTTCCATGCCACCTCGGACAGCCTTGAAAGCCGCGCGCTGCAACGGATCGAGGTACGGGCGTTCGGGATTTTGCTGGGAGAATTGCTGGAGCGGATCGACTCAGGGTTGAGCGCTGAACAGCGGGTCGCGTTAGAGGATTTACAACAGCGCTGCTGTCAGCCGGATGTGTTGGCGCGGCCGGGGTTCAGTGAGGTGGTGCGGGAGATGGCTGCGTTCAACTAGCGGCAAATATAGAACCTGTGGCGAGGGAGCTCCCTCACCACAGGTTAAATCACAACGGTCAGAACCGCTTAACCCGCCAACCCGACAAACATGTCCTGTACGTCATCGTGGTTATCGAGGCCTTCGAGGAACGCTTCGACTTCTGCCATCTGCTCGTCGCTCAAGCCGCTCACCGGGTTCTTCGGCTGATAACCCAACTTGGCCGACAACACGGTGAAGCCTTGCTCCGGCAGCGCTTTCTGTACCGCATCCAGGTCCGCAGGGTCGGTCAGGAACAGCGTCGCGCCGTCTTCGCCCGGCTCGAAATCCTGGGCGCCGGCTTCGATCGCGGCCATTTCCGGATCGGCGTCAGGGCTGTCCGGGGACGCCTCGATCATGCCGACGTGGTTGAAGTCCCAGGCCACCGAACCGGAAGCGCCCAACTGGCCCTTGCGGAACGCCACGCGGATTTCAGCGACGGTGCGGTTGATGTTGTCAGTCACGCATTCAACGATCAGCGGCACCTGATGCGGTGCGAACCCTTCATACGTCACGCGATGGTATTGCACGGTTTCGCCGAGCTGGCCGGAGCCTTTCTTGATCGCGCGTTCCAGGGTTTCGCGAGGCATCGAGGCTTTTTTCGCCTGTTCGACCACCAGACGCAGGTGTGCGTTGGTGGCGGTATCGGCACCGTTGCGCGCAGCAATGGTGATTTCCTTCACCAGTTTGCCGAAGATCTTGCCCTTGGCGTTGGCWGCCGCTTCTTTGTGTTTAACCTTCCACTGTGCGCCCATTACTCACTCTCTTGATCTGTGGCGCCGAGACATCTATTGGCCGACGCGTAGCGCAAGTTTATACGGCCTAAAGATGCCAATCGACCAAAAAATTCCAACATCTTCAGCCCACGACGGGTCGACATCTTCACCAGCGTTTGTAGGGCGATTCTGAAAAGTCGATTTGCGGTGACGCTTCAGGGCTATGGTTTCGTACCCTCTGCGCCCGTTCTCCAAGGCAGAAGCGCGCTCGATGCACAACGACAAGGAAAGCCCCTACACCCTGACACTCCTCGACAGCGGTCTGAGTTTGCAGGTGTTGCAGTTCAATGGCCGCGAGGGCCTCAACCAGCCCTATCGATTCGACATCGAGGTGATCGGCCTCGCGCCGGCGATGAACCTGGATCGGTTGCTGCAACAGCCGGCGTTCCTGAGGCTGTCGGCTGATCAGGGCATTCACGGCGTGATCCACAGCGTCAGCCGCGAACATCGCGGCCCGTATCGGGTCGGCTACTCACTGGTGCTGGCGCCCCATCTGCAACGACTTCAGTTGCACAGCTCGCGTCGGGTTTTTCATCGTCTCAGCGTGCCGGCGATCATGCGTCAGTTGCTGGAAAAGCATCAGCTGCCCGAGCACAGCTATCGCTTCGACCTGACCTGCGGCCACTACCCGCTGCGGCCCTTTTGCATTCAGTACGATGAGAGCGATCTGGCCTTCATGCAGCGGCTGTGTGAAGAAGAAGGCATCCACTTCCACTTCGAACATCAGCACGACGGGCACGTGCTGGTCCTGGCCGATGACAGCCTGAGTTTCCCGCAGGAACCGCTGCTGATGCCGTTCCATGCCGACGTGTTCAACGACCCGCTCTTGCCGGCGATCAGCGAACTGTTCCAGCGCCATGACCCGGACCCCGCCCCGGCACAATGGGATGCCAGAAACCGCGGCGCGCACGTGATCGGCGACGGCGCGGCCAACCACCCGCTCACCGGAACGGGCCCGGTTACGGCAAGACCTGCGCCCGAACAGCTTCATCGCGAACAGCTGGGCCGCCGCTCGCTGGAACGCCTGCGTTGCCAGCACCGGCAGATCCACGGCCAAAGCACCCTGAACGAGCTGCGCAGCGGACGAATCGTACAAGTGGCGCAGCACCCGCTCTCGAGCTTCAACGATCAGTGGCTGCTCACCAACATCCAGCACCAGGGGCAGCAGCCGTCGATTCTCGCCGAGGACAAGCCCGGCCATGACATGGCCGGGCGCTACAGCAATCGTTTCACCGCCATTCCCTGGTCAACGGTGTTCAGGCCGGCGCTCAAACAGGTCAGGCCGAGCATCCCGGGCTATCAGACCGCCCGGGTGCTGGGCCCCGTCGGGCAACCGGCGGCACTCGATGAGCAAGGCCGAATACAGGTCTGCTTGTGGCCGAAACCGGGGTTCGAGGCGGATGAGTCCGTTGGGCTCTGGCTACCGGTCGCCCTCGCAGCACCGGACGGTCGGATCGATCCGTCCAGGCTGCCCTTGGCCGGCACCGAAGTGTTGGTCAGTTTTCTCGACAGCGACCCGGACCGGCCGGTGTTGTGTGCCGGCATGAGCCACCTCCAGCCTTCCCGTCCCGCTCCCGAGCCGCGCCGCGATGCGCATCTACTGCTCGACTGGCTGATCAACCGCTCGGATCCCATGCCGTGATTTTACCGGGCCGCTCCCACAGGAATTTATGCTGGCCGCCAACCTTGCGTACGACGCAAAACCTGTGGGAGCGTGGCTTGCCCGCGATAGCCGCGCCGCGGTCTACCCGACGGGCGCCAGCCCAAAAAACGCCTGTATCAAGCGCAAATCCCGCCGCCGTTCCATACAACCGATCATGTGCCGATTGACCAGCCCCTCGCCAATGATCGGCACCGCCGCCACCCGTGGGTCGTGGCTGACTTCCACCGACGACACCACGCCCACGCCTAACTCGGCGGCCACTGCCTCGGTCACGGCCTCGCGACTGTCCAGTTCCAGCAACACCCGTGGATTGACCCCGGCCTGAACGCACGCCTCGTCGAACGTGCGCCGGGTAATCGAACTCGGCTCGCGCAGCACCATGATCACCTGATCCAGCGCCTTGAGCGGCAGCCCTTGCGACTGCTGCGCCCACGGATGGCCCGCGGGCACCAACGCGCAAATCCTCGACTCGCTCAACCCTTGCAGATGCAACCCTTTGCGCGGCTCCACTTCGGTCAGCACCGCCACGTCGGCATGCTCCGACAGCAACGCCGCGAGGGTTTCCTGGGCATTGCCCAACCGCAGGTTCACGGTGATCCCCGGATAACGCGCACGCAGGCTGGCGAGCATCGGCATGACCATGTGCGGGCCATCCGCCGCCACTTCCAGGCGCCCGGTGAGTAGCTGCCGGTTGGCCTCCAGCATCGCCTGCGCTTCTTCGGCCAGGCCGAACATTGCCCGGGTGATCGCCGCGAGCCTGGTGCCCTCTTCCGTCAACTCGACCCGCCGCGCGGTGCGGCGCAGCAAGGTGATCTGGTAGTGCTCCTCCAGCGCCTTGATGTGCCCGGTGACCGCCGGTTGGCTGATAAACAGGCGCTCGGCGGCGCGGGTGAAGCTGCCCTCTCGGGCCACGGCATCGAAGGCACGCAGCTGGAACAGATTCATGAATAACTCTCACTGATGGCTGGCATAACAACAAACAATTTGATTGATAGCACGCCGAATTGCAATTTATGCCCCGTAGTTTCATCCCACTGAGCTTTTGCAAGGACACAAGAATGCGTACTGCCGAGCACATCCTGCTCACCCCCGGCCCATTGACCACATCGCAACGTACCCGTCAGGCGATGATGGTCGACTGGGGTTCATGGGATGACCGCTTCAACCAATTGACCGCCAGCCTGTGCGAGAAATTGCTGGTGATCATCAACGCCGGCGACAGCCACCACTGCGTGCCCCTGCAAGGCAGCGGCACGTTCGCGGTCGAAGCGGCGATCGGCACGCTGGTGCCCCGGGACGGCAAAGTCCTGGTGCTGATCAACGGCGCCTACGGCAAACGCCTGGCGAAGATCTGCGAAGTGCTCGGCCGTTCGTTCAACACCTTCGAAACCGCCGAAGACGAGCCGACCACCGCCGTCGACGTCGACCGCTTGCTGCGGGCCGACGCCAGCATCACCCACGTCGCCTTGATTCACTGCGAAACCAGCACCGGCATCCTCAACCCACTGGCAGAAATCGCCCACGTCATCGAGCAGCACGGCAAACGCCTGATCATCGACGCCATGAGCTCGTTTGGCGCCCTGCCGATCGATGCGCAACAGGTGCCTTTCGACGCCCTGATCGCCGCCTCGGGTAAATGCCTGGAGGGCGTGCCGGGGATGGGCTTCGTTTTCGCTCGCAAAGAAGCGCTAGCGAACGCCGCCGGCAACTCGCACTCGCTGGCGATGGACTTGTTCGATCAGCACACCTACATGGCCAAGACCGGTCAATGGCGTTTCACCCCGCCGACCCACGTGGTCGCGGCGCTGCACGAAGCCTTGCTGCAATACCACGAAGAAGGTGGCTTGCCCGCCCGGCATCAGCGCTACGCCAACAACTGCCAGGTGCTGCTCGATGACATGGCCAAACTCGGCCTGCGCAGCTTCCTGCCCGCGGCGATCCAGGCGCCGATCATCGTTACCTTCCATGCGCCGAAAGACCCGCGCTATCAGTTCAAGGAATTCTACGAACGGGTCAAGTCCAAGGGTTTCATCCTCTACCCCGGCAAACTGACCCAGGTCGAAACCTTCCGGGTCGGCTGCATCGGCCACGTCAACCAGGCCGAAATGCACGCAGCGGTGGCGGCCGTGGCCGAGGTGCTGCGCGAGATGGAAGTATTAGAGATTTGATCCACATTCCCCAAGACAGGATTTGATCACCATGAACTACAGCAACCCAACCAAACTGCAAGCCGCCATCCTCGACTGGGCCGGCACCGTGGTCGACTTCGGCTCCATCGCCCCGACGCAGATTTTCGTCGAAGCCTTCGCCGAGTTCGACGTCCAGGTTTCCATCGAAGAAGCCCGTGAGCCGATGGGCATGGGCAAGTGGGACCACATCCGCACCCTGTGCGATCAGCCATCAGTTGCCGAGCGTTATCGCCAGGTGTTCGGCCGCACGCCGACCGACGATGACGTCACCGCCATCTACCAACGCTTCATGCCGCTGCAGATCAAAAAAATCGCCGAACACTCGGCACTGATTCCGGGCGCCCTGGACACCATCGCCAACCTGCGTCAGCAAGGAATCAAGATCGGCTCGTGCTCCGGCTACCCGAAACAAGTCATGGACAAAGTGGTGGAACTGGCCGCCACCAACGGCTATGTCGCCGATCACGTGGTCGCCACCGACGAAGTGCCCAACGGCCGCCCATGGCCCGCTCAGGCCCTGGCCAATGTGATTGCGCTGGGCATCGACGACGTCGCGGCCTGCCTGAAGATCGACGACACGGTGCCGGGCATTCTCGAAGGTCGCCGTGCCGGCATGTGGACCGTGGCGTTGATCTGCTCCGGTAACGCGCTGGGTCTGGACTACGAAGGTTATCGCGCGCTAAGCAGCGACCAACTGGCCAGCGAACGCAAGCGCATTCATGCCCTGTTCGAAGGCTCGCGACCGCACTACATGATCGACACCATCACCGATTTGCCCGAGGTGATCGCCGACATCAACAAGCGCCTGGCCAACGGCGAGATGCCGCAAGCCAACTGATCGCACCCCTCGCCTCATAATACAAGCGCCAGTTCCTTGGATGGAACTGACGCTTTTTTGTGGTCGATCACTTGATTTAGAGCATTGAGCGGCCCATTTGCCTCGGGCAAATCCTGCGAAACAGGATTACAGTTAGTGCACGCCGTCGAACAAGAACGGTGACTTCAGACCAGAATTGTGAGGAAACACCGTATGCCCTGGAAGAATTCCGAATCACGCTACAGCACCGTATCGATCGCGCTGCACTGGTTGATGCTGGTTCTGTTAATACTGGTCTACGCCTGTATCGAATTTCGCGGGATCTTTCCCAAAGGCAGTGGCGGCCGAACGCTGATCAAGGAAGCGCACTTCATGCTCGGCCTGACCGTGTTCGTGCTGGTCTGGTTGCGGCTGTTCGCCCGCAGCCTGGGGCCGGCACCGCAGATATTCCCCGCCTCCCCTCGCTGGCAAACCGTGGTTGCCAGGCTGATGCATTGGGCACTGTATATTTTCATGATCACCGTGCCGGTTCTGGGTTGGCTGACTACCAGCGCCGAGGGGCATCGGGTGATGTTCTATGGCGTCGACTTGCCATTGCTGATCGAAGAAAACAAACCGCTGGCCAAGCAGTTCCAAGGCTGGCATGAGCTCGGCGCCACCATCGGTTATTGGCTGATCGGGTTGCACGCGGTGGCCGGGATTTACCACCACTATGTGGTGCGCGATAACACCTTGCTGCGGATGATGCCCAAACGCGGTTAATCGCGACCGCTTTGCTCGAAACCCCGGCGGCCCTGCAGGCCGCCGGTGTGGATGAAGATCAGGCGCGTGCCTTGGGGAAATTTACCAGCTTCGACTTGTTGCTTGAGAGCCATGAGCGCTTTGCCGGTGTACAGCGGCTCGAAAAGAATGCCGCTGGCCTGTTCGGTCTGCTCGATGAATGCAAGCAGCTGCGGATCGACTTTGGCAAAACCGCCACGGCTGGCGTCCAGTAGTTCATACAAGGGATCGACCCAACCGGCTTCCCGCCCGATCATCTCGACCTGCTGCGCCACGCCATGATCATCGGGCACCGCCAGCGCGCCATACACCGGGTGTTCACCCGCCTCGGCCAGCACCAGACCGGCCAGGGTCGTGCCCGTTCCGCAGGCCAGCCACCAGCCGTCGTAATGGCTCCAGCCCAGACCACTCAGTTGCTCGCGGGCCTGCGCCACCAGCTGCATGCAGCCCTTCGCCCCACGCAAGCCACCACCACCTTCCGGCACCGGTTGCAGCTCGGGATACTGCGCCCGCCACGGCTGCCAGAAACCCGGCTCATGCCGCGCTCGATAACCGCCATAACCCAGCCAGTGCAACTGCATGCCGAACGCCTGCAAGTCCTTTACTGTCGGGGTGTCTTGCGGATGCCCGCGCAGCAAACCGACCGTGGTGAACCCGAAGCGCTTGCCTGCGGCGGCCAATGCGTGGAGATGGTTGGAGTGAGCACCGCCCAGGCTGATGATGCCTTGGGCGCCGTTCTGGTCGGCGGCTTTCAGGTGTTCGATGAGTTTGAACCACTTGTTGCCGCTGATCAGCGGGTCGATCTGGTCCAGACGCAGGATGGCGACGTCGATGCCGGCGGTGGTGAGCCAGTCGAGGTGAAGGGGTTCGAGAGGGGCTTGGGGGAGCCAGTCGGCAGGAGGAAAAAGCATTGATGCGTTACGTTCTGACGAAAAACAGGAGTCTATCAGCCAGCACGAACCCTGTAGCAGCTGCCGAAGGCTGCGTTCGGCTGCGAAGCAGTCGTCAATCCTGACACCTCGGTTTATCTGGAATACCGCGATGGCTGATTTTGCGACTGCTGCGCAGCCGAACGCAGGCTGCGCCAGCTGCTACAAGGGATAGCTGCGAACGTTAGAGTTCAGCCGCCAACCGCGACCCCTGGTTGATCGCACGCTTGGCATCCAGCTCCGCCGCCACGTCCGCGCCGCCGATCAAGTGCACGTTCTGCCCGGCCGCAACCAGACCGTCGTGCAACTCGCGCAATGGATCCTGCCCGGCGCAGATCACGATGTTGTCCACCGGCAGCACCTGCGGTTCGCCGCTTTCGCCGATGCGGATGTGCAGGCCTTCGTCGTCGATCTTCAGGTACTCGACGCTGTTGAGCATTTGCACCTTTTTGTTCTTCAGACCGGTGCGGTGAATCCAGCCGGTGGTCTTGCCCAGGCCATCACCGACCTTGGAGGTCTTGCGTTGCAGCAGGAATACTTCGCGGGCCGGCGCATGCGGCGCAGCCTTGATGCCCGCGACACCGCCACGCGCTTCAAGGTGCGTATCGATACCCCACTCCTTCCAGAACGCGTCGCGGTCCTGACTGGTGGCCACGCCTTCGTGCACGAGGAATTCCGACACGTCGAAACCGATACCGCCAGCGCCGATTACCGCGACGCGTTTGCCCACCGGTTTACGCTCGAGGATCACGTCCAGGTAGCTCAGCACCTTGGCGTGCTCGACACCCGGAATCGCCGGCACCCGCGGCGCGATGCCGGTAGCGAGGATGATTTCGTCGTAACCGCCCTCGACCAGCTGCGCCACGTCCACACGGGTGTTCAGGCACAGCTCGACGTTGCTGGTCTGCAACTTGCGGTTGAAGTAGCGCAGGGTTTCGAAGAACTCTTCCTTGCCCGGCACGCGCTTGGCGATGTTGAACTGGCCGCCGATTTCGCTGGCCGAATCGAACAGCGTCACCTGATGACCGCGCTCGGCCGCCACGGTGGCGGCGGACAGCCCCGCGGGACCGGCGCCAACCACGGCGATTTTCTTGATCTGCTGCACCGGCAGGTAATTGAGTTCGGTTTCATGGCAGGCCCGCGGGTTCACCAGGCAACTGGTCAACTTGCCGCCGAACGTGTGATCCAGGCAAGCCTGGTTGCAACCGATGCAGGTATTGATTTCATCGCCACGGCCGGCCGCCGCCTTGTTGACGAAGTCCGGGTCGGCGAGGAACGGTCGCGCCATCGACACCATGTCGGCATCGCCTTCGGCCAGGATCTGCTCGGCGACTTCCGGGGTGTTGATGCGGTTGGTGGTGATCAGCGGAATACTCACCGAACCACGCAGTTTCGCCGTGACCTTGCTGAACGCTGCACGCGGCACCTTGGTGGCAATGGTCGGAATCCGCGCTTCGTGCCAGCCGATGCCGGTGTTGATGATGGTCGCGCCCGCCTGCTCGATGGCCTTGGCTAACTGCACGATTTCTTCCCAGGTGCTGCCGCCTTCCACCAGGTCGAGCATCGACAGGCGGAAGATAATGATGAAGTTCGGGCCGACCGCTTCGCGCACCCGACGGACGATTTCCACCGGCAGGCGCATGCGGTTTTCGTAGACACCTCCCCAGCGGTCAGTGCGATGGTTGGTGTGGGCGGCGAGGAACTGGTTAATGAAATAACCTTCGGAACCCATGATCTCGACGCCGTCGTACTCGGCTTTTTGCGCCAGGGTCGAGCAGGTAACGAAATCGCTGATCTGCTTCTCGATGCCTTCCTCGTCCAGTTCTTTAGGCTTGAACGGGTTGATCGGCGCCTGGATCGCGCTCGGCGCCACCTGTTTCGGGCTGTAGGCATAACGCCCGGCATGCAGGATCTGCATGCAGATCTTGCCGCCCGCCTCGTGCACCGCGCGGGTGACGATCCGGTGTTTGAGCGCTTCTTCATCGGAGGTCAGCTTGGYCGCGCCCGAGTAAACCCCACCCTCATCGTTCGGGCCGATACCGCCAGTGACCATCAGGCCTACGCCGCCACGGGCACGTTCGGCAAAGTACGCGGCCATGCGCTCGAAACCGCCGGGTTTTTCCTCGAGGCCCGTGTGCATCGAACCCATCAGGGTACGGTTGCGCAACGTGGTAAAACCCAGGTCCAGCGGGGCCAACAGGTGCGGGTAATGAGCGGCGGCCATCGGTAACTCCACAACGAGCGATCACGGAAAATTTGCAGGAGCTCTTCGGCCCCCGTCAGTCATGTTCGACAGACTAAGAGTCGCACCGCTGTCACTCAATGACCGTAACTGACAACTTATTGATCCAAATGCGCAGCGCCCCTTGGCAAGCGCTGGCATGGGCCCTACCCTAGTCGCGAACCCTGCACACGGCCGCTGACTGTTTTCCATGCGCAAACTTCTGTACCTGACCGTCTCCATGGCGTTGATCGCCGTTCTGACGACCTACGCGATGTGGGCCGCGGACCGTCCGGTGGGTCATTACCTGTCGGACCTGCGCATCAATCTCGCGGTCGATCAGGGCACACCCGCCGATCGTGGCAATCTGCTGGGCATCCAGCCCGAGCTGTTCCCCACCGACTATCAAAGCCCTGAACGCCTGCACCGCAAGCTCRCGGCCTATTTGCAGAAGGCCCAGGACCAGGGCCTGCTGAATGAAAAAACCATCGTCGTACTGCCTGAACATGTCGGCACCTGGCTGATGGTCAGCGGCGAGAAAGACGAGCTGTACCAGGCCACCACCCTCAAGGAAGCCATGAACTGGCTGGCGGTGAGCAACCCGCTGCAGTTCATCCGCGCCCTGATCAGCGCCGAAGGCAGCAACCGTCTCGACGACGCGCACTTGCGGATGAAAGCCAAACGCATGGCCAAGGATTACCAGGCGCTGTTCGGTGGCCTGGCGAAAGAATTCCACGTGACCCTGGTGGCCGGTTCCATCGTGCTGCCCGAGCCGAGCGTCAGCGACGGCACCCTGCACATCGGTCGCGGCGCGCTGTACAACAGCAGCGTGGTGTTCGGTCGCGACGGCCTGCCAATCGGCCAGCCCCAGCGACAAGTGCACCCGACATTCGCTGGACGTGGCACGCTCCAAGGCAATTCCGATCATCCGGTCAACGTCGTCGACACCCCGGCCGGACGCCTCGGCGTGCTGATCGGCAGCGACAGCTGGTACCCCGACAACTACCGCAAACTTGACGCCCAAGGCGCGCAACTGGTGGCGGTCCCGGCGTTCGTCGTCGGGCGTGGGTCCTGGGATCAACCATGGCGCGGCTATAGAGGCCTGCCCGCGCCGGGCTCTGTCAGCCTCAAGGCCGGCGAACTCAGCGAAGGTCAGGCCTGGCAGCGGCTGACGCTGACCGCCCAACCACCGGCCAGCCAGAGCATCGCCGGCATGAGTGTGTTCCTGCGCGGTCAGTTCTGGGACAAGAGCAGCGCCGGTCAAAGCTTCCTCAGCAGCAACGGGCAGCATTTCGCCGACAGCGATGCCCGCGGCGCGCAATTGCTGAACCTCTGGTTGTAAGCGATGAAACCGCAGCCGATGCGCCTCGGGGATCTGTCGGTGGGCTTCGTCCATAGCCTGGCCGACGCCGTGCGCAGCCATGGCCTGGACCCACAACCGTTGCTGGAACAGTACGGCCTCGACGCCGCGCGACTGGCCGAAGCCGGTGCCCGCCTGTCGATCCCGCGCTACATGCGTCTGGGCCACGGCGCTATTCAACTGACCGACGACCCGGCGCTGGGTTTGCGCATGGGCCAGCTCAGTCGCCTGAGCCAGGCCGGCTTGGCCGGCGTCACCGCCGCCCAGGCTCCCACCGTGCGCGAAGCGGCGCGCTGCCTGATTCGTTTCGAAGCGCTGTACGGCTCCAACTATCGAGGCCAGTCGAGCTTTCACGAAGACGCCCAAGGCGCCTGGCTGCGGTTCTATTCGATCAGCCCCTACAACGCCTACAACCGCTTCGTGGTGGATTCGATCATCGCTGGCTGGTTGCAGCAATTGTCCAGCGTGAGCCCTGCCCCACTGCGCGCCGAACGAATCGAGATCGAATTTGATGCACCGGATTACCTTGAGGCCTATGCCGTACTCGGCGAYTGTCCGATTCAGTTTGGCGCCGAACAGAATCAACTGCGCCTGGGCCTGGACAGCCTCGCCCAGCGCAACCCGGAGCACTGCCCGAGCACCTGGCGGCACCTGCTGCAACTGTGTGAACGGGAACTTGAGCAACTGACACGCACCCGCAGCCTGCGTGAACGCATCACTCAGTTGCTGGGCCCGTTGCTCAATGGTGGCCGGGAACCCGACCTGGAAGAAGTGGCGGCACGCCTGAAGCTGCCAACCTGGACCTTGCGCCGCAAACTCACCGAGGAAGGCACGCAATTTCGTGCAATTCTCAACGATACACGTCGTGACCTGGCCATGACCTACATCCGCGACACTGAACTGGCGTTCGGCGAAATCGCCTATCTTCTGGGGTTTGCCTCAGCCGAAGCCTTTCAGCGCGCTTTCAAACGCTGGAACGGCCAGACGCCCGGCGAGTTTCGCCGCAGTCAGCGTAATTACAGCTCGGTAGCGTCTTCGGCCGGTTCCAGCGGGTCCAGTTCAAAGGCCTGATACTCGAGCAGTTCTTCTTGATAATCGTCCATTATTAAACCCCCATCGCTTGTTGAAAAAATCGCTTGAATAAATGACCAACGCCTTGAGCATAAAGTGCCCGCATGAAAGAAAAATGACGCGGGTACGACACTACGTCGCTACTGAATAAAACGTAGCAGGTGGTCAGGAATTTATCACTGGATTTTTCGACACGGACTGTGGGAATACAGCCCGACTTGATGTGGATCAGTCTTGAAGGACGTTACGGGAGCGGTATCGTCTGACCCGCCCCCATAACAAGCAAGCCCATTACTGGCCGGAGACAGGTATCGCCGAAATCGGCTCGGTCGGTGGCGGCAGCGTGCTCGAGTCCGCTACTGGAGTGACCGTTTCCGTGGACGACGTCGGCTCGGTGCTCTTGGCCGGGGTAATCGGCGCTGTTTCAGCAGGCGGCACAACAGGCTCCGAAGTGGCAGGCGCGGCGGCAGGTGCGGGCTCGGCTGCCGGCGCTGGTGCAGGTGCAGGTGCAGGTTCTGCCGCCGGTGCCGGGGTTGGCGCCAACTGAGCGGGCGCAGCCTTGGCTTCAGGCATCCCCAGTTCGGTTTTCGGCTTCTCGATAATGTGCGCGGCCTTCTTCGCTTCCGGCGGCAGGAACAGTTCGACCAGGGTAAAGAAACGCTCGTAGAACTTGGCCGAGGACACGGTTTCACTGGCGACCTTGACCATCGAATCATCGGACGAGCCGATCGGCATCGATACCGAGCCCAATACGCCGACGCCGAGGCTGGCGGAGTTGTTGGTCTTTTTCAGCGCATATCGGTCCTGCAGGGCGTTGGCGAACATGGTCGCATGGTGCCCCTCGCTGCCGTCATCGGCACAAACCACACTGAAGCTGATCTCCATATGGGTTTCGCCGGTCTGCTGGAAGCTCTTGTGCCCACTGACCAGTTTCGGATCGCTGCTGGTGATGATGTAACCCTGGCTAAGCAAGGCCCGACGGGCGGCTTCGCAGGTTTGCGCATCGGTCACCGGGTAGCTGCGCGAAAACGTTCCCGAGTCGTCGAAGTTCTCATGCTCATAGATGGCGGCCTTCTTCGACGAACAACCGGCAGCGGCGGCCAGCACCAAGGCCAGCCCTACAACACGCATGGGAATTGATTTAAACATTGAACATCCTGAGGAAAACGGTTCGAGGCGTATTGTGCAACAGATCGATGCTTAGCGGAGCAACGATTGTCTAAAACGGCTACAGATTCATTGACCATCATCTCGGGAGAAAGTCCCGCCGGAGCAAAAATCAAAAAATCACCGCCCGTGGCAGCGCCTAAAGATGACCGCGCGCGCCCCCCCTGAAAGCGCTAGCGCAGGCTGCGATCTTTTCGTTTCCCCCATAAAAAAACCCCAACCTTTCGGCTGGGGTCCTTTGTGTCGCGCAAAACTCAGTCAGGCATCAGAAACGCTTGATCTCAGCCTCACGCTCCAGCAGCTTGCGGTAGGCCGCGAAGTCTTGCTGGCCAATGCGCGAGGCGAGGAAGCGACGGTATTGAGCCTTCTCTTCTTCGGTCGGCGCAGCGCCTTCATTCACGCCGTTCAGACGCACGACCACCAGGCTACCATCGGCCAGAGTCACGCTGCTGAAGGTCGGCTTGTCCTTGGAGACTGGCTTGGGCATGCGGAACAACGCTTGCAGCACGGTTGGGTCGACCCCTTCCTGAGCGCGAGTCGCGGTTGCGGTAACTTTCCAGTTCTGACCATCGATCGCCTTGTCCAGTGCAGTCTTGCCATCACGCAAGCTGGCGATCAGTTGATCGGCCTTGGTCTTGGCGGCGGCACTGGCGTGCTCCTTGGTCAATTGCACGCGGATGCTGGCAGCCACGCTTTCCAGCGGCAGTTGCTCAGGCTTGCGGTGCTCCTTGGCGCGCAGCACGATCACGGTTTCCGGATCCAGCTCGATGGCGGTGCTGTTGGCACCCTCATCCAGCACTTCAGGACTGAATGCAGCGGTCACCACGGCACGATTGGCCGCAACGCCTTCGCCACCTTCACGGCCGAATGGCGCGGACGTGTGAACGGTCAGCTTCAGGTCTTGTGCCGGCTGGGCCAGATCAGAGGACTCGAACGAGGAGTCTTCCAATTGCTTGGTCGCTTCGACGAAACGCTGCTCGACTTGCTGGGTTTTCAACTCGCGGGTCAGCTTGTCTTTCAGGCTGGCGAACGTTGGCACTTCAGGCGCTTCGACACCCAACAGCTTGATCAGGTGGAAACCGAAATCAGTGCGAACTGGCTCCGAGACCTGATCCTTGGCCAACGAATACAGGGCTTTTTCAAACGCTGGATCGTAGACGCCCGGACCTGCAAAACCGAGGTCACCGCCGTTGTTCGCCGAACCTGGATCCTGGGAGAACTCCTTGGCCAAGGCCTCGAAACTCTCGCCTTTGGCCAGACGCGCCTGAACTTCTTCGATCTTGGCCTTGGCTTGCGCCTCGGTCACCTTGTCGTTCACTTCGATCAGAATGTGCGCAGCCCGGCGTTGCTCGGACAGGTTCGCGGTTTCTTTCTGATACGCCGCTTGCAAGTCTTCGTCCTTGACGCTGACCTGATCGAAGAACGATGCCTTCTTCAATTCAAGGTAATCGATGACCACCTGATCTGGCGTCATGAACTCCTTGGCGTGTTCGTCGTAGTAGGCCTTGACCTCATCGTCGGTCAGTTTCACTGCCGCCGGGTCTGCCTTGATGTTCACGGTGGCGAAATCACGGGTCTGCTTTTCCAGACGGGCGAAGGCCAACACCTGTGCATCGGTGACGAAACCGCTACCGGCCAGGCCAGCGCGCAGCTGACCGATCAGCATTTCCTGAGCCAGCATCTGACGGAATTGCAGACGGCTGTAGCCCAGTTGACGGATGACCTGGTCGAAACGCTCAGGGCTGAACTTGCCGTTCACCTGGAACTCAGGCGTTTGCAGGATCACCTGATCCAAAGCGGCTTCGGAGAAAGCGAATTTCGATTTTTCTGCGCCTTGCAGCAGCAGTTTGCGATCGATCAGGCCTTTGAGGGCCGATTCGCGCAGCATTTTTTCGTCGAGCAAGGAAGCATCGAAATCCTTGCCCAGCTGTTGCATGAGCTGACGGCGTTGCATATCGACCGCCTGGCTCAGCTCGTTCTGGCTGATTTCTTCGCCGTTGACCTTGGCCGCGTCATTTTTGTGCGTCGTGGCCTTGAAAATAGCGTCGAAACCGGTCAAAGCCATCAGTGCAACGATGACCCCGATAATGGTCTTGGCAATCCAGCCTTGTGAATTGTCCCTGATATTCTGCAGCATGCGTCCCCCAGAAACGGTTGAACTTCAAAATTAGGCAACCGTGGAGCGTGGGTAGAATCCGGATAGAAGAAAGGCGCATCCGAGGATGCGCCTTCTCGTAACTGGCGGAGCGGACGGGACTCGAACCCGCGACCCCCGGCGTGACAGGCCGGTATTCTAACCGACTGAACTACCGCTCCGCTGCCAAGTCAGGAATGACCCCGACCCGGATAGGCAAAAACCTGAATCGAACTTAGTTGACAGCTTCTTTCAGTGCTTTACCGGCTTTGAAACCTGGTTTTTTGGCTGCTGCGATTTCCAGCGTCTTACCGGTCTGTGGGTTACGACCGATGCGAGCTGGACGATCAGTCACGGAGAAAGTACCGAAACCAACCAGAACAACAGAATCACCAGCCTTGAGAGCGCCAGTGACGGATTCGATTACAGCGTCCAGCGCACGGCCAGCAGCAGCTTTCGGGATATCAGCGGATGCAGCGATAGCATCAATCAGTTCCGACTTGTTCACTCTAAGTCCCCTTATATCTATTTGAGTTTGATTCTAAGTTTTTTGGTGAAAGCAAAAAAAACGAGTGCTGAATGGCCTACAGACACTTAAGAGCCGCTTTATAACAAGGGCTCTAAAAAACTGTCAAGGAAGCCCCCCAGGCAAATGCGTACTAATGCGTGCTAATTCTTTCCTTAGAGTCAGACTCGCGTTTGTCATCCTTTGCAACGATCTCCGGAACCACATCCGGCAAGGGTTCCGGCGCGTATTGCAGCGCAATTTGCAGGACCTCGTCAATCCATTTAACGGGTTTAATCTGTAGATCTTGCTTGATGTTGTCAGGAATTTCCTTCAGATCGCGTACGTTCTCTTCAGGAATGATCACCGTCTTGATTCCGCCACGGTGAGCAGCCAGCAGTTTTTCCTTCAAGCCACCGATCGCCAGCACCTGACCACGCAAGGTGATTTCGCCGGTCATGGCGACGTCCGCTCTTACAGGAATGCCAGTCAATGCCGACACCAGGGCCGTGCACATGCCTACACCGGCGCTAGGGCCGTCTTTCGGGGTCGCCCCTTCAGGCATGTGGATATGCGTGTCGCGCTTCTCATGGAAGTCCAGGGGAATCCCCAGGCTCTTCGCACGGCTGCGGACAACGGTCAGGGCTGCGGTGATCGATTCGACCATCACGTCACCCAGAGAACCGGTCTTGATCAATTGGCCTTTACCCGGCACGACTGCGGCTTCGATGGTCAGTAATTCGCCGCCCACCTGGGTCCACGCCAGGCCGGTGACCTGACCGATCTGATCCTGCTGCTCAGCCAGGCCGTAACGGAATTTACGCACGCCCAGGAAGTGTTCCAGCATCTCGGCAGTCACCTTCACCGAGAAGCGTTTTTCCAGAGCATGCTCTTTGACCGCCTTGCGGCAAACCTTGGCAATCTGGCGCTCCAGCCCACGTACACCGGCTTCGCGGGTGTAGTAGCGGATGATGTCGCGGATCGCTTCGGCGTCGAATTCCAGTTCGCCTTTTTTCAGTCCGTTGGCAGCAATCTGCTTGGGCGAAAGGTATTTGACGGCAATGTTGATCTTCTCGTCTTCGGTGTAACCCGGCAGACGAATCACTTCCATCCGGTCCAGCAGCGCCGGTGGAATATTCATCGAGTTGGAGGTGCACAGGAACATCACATCGGACAGGTCGTAGTCGACTTCCAGATAGTGATCGTTGAAGTTGTGGTTTTGCTCGGGGTCGAGCACTTCCAGCAACGCCGACGCTGGATCGCCACGCATGTCGCTGCCCATTTTGTCGATTTCATCGAGCAGGAACAGCGGGTTGCGGACGCCCACCTTTGTCATCTTTTGAATCAATCTTCCTGGCATCGAACCGATATAAGTCCGGCGATGACCACGAATTTCCGCCTCATCGCGCACGCCACCGAGGGCCATGCGGACGAATTTGCGGTTGGTTGCATGGGCAATCGACTCCGCCAGAGAGGTTTTACCCACCCCTGGAGGACCGACCAGGCACAATACCGGGCCGCGAATCTTCTTCACGCGCTTCTGCACGGCGAGGTATTCGAGGATGCGCTCTTTGACTTCTTCCAGACCGTAGTGGTCGGCGTCGAGAATGTCTTCGGCACGGGCCAGGTCCAGGCGCACTTTGCTCTGGGCTTTCCATGGCACTTGAACCAGCCAGTCGATGTACGAACGCACCACGGTCGCTTCCGCGGACATTGGCGACATTTGCTTCAGCTTGTTCAGTTCGGCCTGAGCCTTGGCCAACGCATCTTTCGGCAGACCGGCGGCATCGATGCGCTTTTTCAGCTCTTCGATTTCGTTGTGGCCTTCGTCGCTGTCACCCAGCTCTTTCTGAATGGCCTTCATCTGCTCATTCAGGTAGTACTCGCGCTGGCTGCGCTCCATTTGCTTCTTAACGCGGCCGCGAATGCGTTTTTCGACTTGCAGCAGATCGATCTCGGCATCCAGCAACGCCAGAACGTGCTCGACCCGGGCCGACAAATCGATGATTTCGAGGATTTCCTGCTTCTGCTCGATCTTCAGGGCCATGTGCGCGGCCATGGTGTCGACCAGGCGGCCCGGCTCGTCGATGCTGTTGAGCGACGACAGGACTTCAGCGGGGACTTTCTTACCCAGCTGCACATATTGTTCGAACTGAGCCAGCAGGCTGCGGACAAACACTTCCGATTCGCGCTCTGGCGCTTCGGTTTCGTCGATCAACGAGACTTCGGCACGGCAGTGGCCGTCGACTTCGCTGAAGCGCTCCACGGCGCCCCGCTGCTCGCCTTCGACAAGAACCTTGACGGTGCCGTCAGGCAGTTTGAGCAGCTGCAGAACGGTAGCAATGGTGCCTACGCGATAAAGTGCTTCTTCACCGGGATCGTCGTCAGCAGGATTCCGCTGAGCCAGCAGAAGGATCTGCTTGTCGCCCGTCATCGCTGCCTCGAGAGCTTCGATGGATTTCTCGCGCCCCACGAACAGCGGGATAACCATGTGCGGATAAACCACGACATCACGCAATGGCAGGAGAGGCAATTCGATGGTCGTCTTCATGATTTCGCCTCTACGGCGGCCATAAGGCCGTAAACAGATGGAAGTAAGCTTGAAACCAAGATGGGGGCTGTTTTCAAAAAAAACAAGCGGATAAAAGAATCACTTAAAAAATCAGAGCTTACGGTAGCGCCTGCATTTATCCCGGCGCATCCAGAAATTCAGGTTAGCTGCCCCGTCTCCCACAATAGCAAAGGGGCCCGAAGGCCCCTTCTTTATTCCAGCAGTGTGACGCTTAAGCGTCTGGCGCTGCCTTGGCAGTCGGCTCACTGTTCTCATAGAGATACAGAGGCTTGGACTTGCCTTCTATAACGCTTTCGTCGATCACTACTTTACTCACCTCGGACTGCGAGGGGATTTCATACATAGTGTCGAGCAATACACCTTCGAGAATCGAGCGCAGGCCACGGGCACCGGTTTTGCGTTCCAGGGCACGTTTGGCGACCGATTTCAGCGCGTCGGCCCGGAATTCCAGGTCCACGCCTTCCATCTCGAACAGCTTGGCATACTGCTTGGTCAGGGCATTCTTCGGCTCGGTGAGAATCTGCATCAGCGCAGCCTCATCAAGCTCGTCCAGCGTGGCAAGTACCGGCAGACGCCCGACGAATTCCGGGATCAGACCGAACTTGACCAGATCGTCAGGCTCGACTTCACGCAGGGATTCACCGACTTTCTTGCCTTCTTCCTTGCTGCGCACTTCTGCGTTGAAGCCGATGCCGCCACGGGTGGAACGGTTTTGAATAACCTTTTCCAGACCGGAGAACGCACCACCGCAGATGAACAGGATGTTACGGGTGTCGACCTGAAGGAATTCCTGCTGCGGATGCTTGCGACCACCTTGAGGTGGAACGGAAGCGACCGTGCCTTCGATCAACTTGAGCAGGGCCTGCTGCACGCCTTCACCGGAAACGTCCCGGGTGATCGACGGGTTGTCAGACTTGCGCGAGATCTTGTCGATCTCATCGATGTAGACAATGCCCATCTGGGCCTTTTCTACGTCGTAATCGCACTTCTGCAGCAGCTTCTGAATGATGTTCTCGACATCTTCGCCCACATAACCCGCCTCGGTGAGGGTGGTTGCGTCGGCGATGGTGAACGGAACGTTCAGCAAGCGGGCCAGAGTTTCGGCAAGCAGGGTTTTACCCGAGCCTGTCGGGCCGATCAGCAAGATGTTGCTTTTGCCGAGTTCGACGTCGTCATTCTTTTTGTCGCGCTGGTTCAGACGCTTGTAGTGGTTATACACCGCTACGGCCAGAACCTTTTTCGCACGTTCCTGACCAATCACGTACTGATCAAGGATGCCGCTGATTTCTTTAGGCGAAGGCAATTTATGCGCGCTGCTTTCGGCCTGGGCTTCCTGCACCTCCTCACGGATGATGTCATTGCACAGGTCGACGCACTCGTCGCAGATAAAGACCGAGGGGCCGGCAATCAATTTGCGCACTTCATGCTGGCTTTTGCCACAGAAGGAGCAATAGAGCAGTTTGCCGTTGTCCTCGCCGTTGCGGGTGTCAGTCATTCGATCGATCCAAATCCGATAGGCTTGCAACACAAGATGAAGGCAATTGCAGGCTTTTTCAAGCCCGCAGGCGGTCAGTTACCCCGACCACCTACATTTGGGCTGCTTAGGCGGGCATTTTACGCTTGTCGATCACAGAGTCGATCAGGCCATATTCAGCCGCACGCTCAGCGCTCATGAAGTTGTCGCGCTCGGTATCGCGCTCGATGGTTTCGAGGCTCTGACCGGTGTGATGAGCCAACAGCTGGTTCAAACGCGAACGAATGTGGAGGATTTCCTTGGCATGGATGTCGATGTCCGACGCCTGACCCTGGAAGCCGCCCAACGGCTGGTGAATCATCATGCGCGAGTTCGGCAGGCAGAAACGCTTGCCGGCAGCACCACCGGCAAGCAGGAAGGCACCCATGCTGCAGGCCTGACCGATGCAGGTGGTGGAAACGTCTGGCTTGATGAACTGCATGGTGTCGTAGATCGACATGCCCGCAGTCACCGAACCGCCTGGTGAGTTGATGTAAAGATGGATGTCCTTGTCCGGGTTTTCCGCTTCAAGGAACAGCAGTTGCGCCGCAACCAGGTTGGCCATGTAGTCTTCTACCGGACCTACCAGGAAGATCACTCGCTCCTTCAACAGGCGCGAGTAGATGTCATAGGCACGTTCGCCACGGGCAGACTGCTCGATAACCATCGGGACCAGACCGCCTGCGGCCTGGATGTCAGAGCTCTGATAATAAGAATTGCGGGACATGTCTCGCAGTCACTCCCAAATAGTTATGTCTTGAATACGCATAAGCCAGCACGAAGGCTGGCTTATGGTGTGTACTTCTTACCGCAAAACCAATCAGTCGGCTTGTGGAGCTTCTACCGGCTTGACCGCTTCTTCGTAAGAGACCGATTTGTCGGTCACGCTAGCTTTCTGCAGAACAGTATCCACAACTTGCTCTTCCAGCACAACCGAACGGACTTCGTTCAGTTGCTGGTCGTTCTTGTAGTACCAGGACACAACCTGCTCAGGCTCTTGGTAGGCCGAAGCCATTTCCTGAATCATCTCGCGAACGCGGGCTTCGTCAGGCTTGAGGTCGAATTGCTTGACCACTTCAGCCACGATCAGACCCAGCACGACGCGGCGCTTGGCTTGCTCTTCGAACAGCTCGGCCGGCAGTTGGTCAGGCTTGATGTTGCCACCGAACTGCTGAACAGCCTGCACGCGCAGACGGTCGACTTCGTTGGACAGCAGAGCCTTAGGCACTTCGATCGGGTTGGTGGCCAGCAGACCGTCCATCACCTGATTCTTGACCTTGGATTTGATCGCCTGACGCAGTTCGCGCTCCATGTTCTTGCGAACTTCGGTGCGGAAGCCTTCCAGACCGGTTTCCTTGATGCCGAATTGAGCGAAGAACTCTTCGGTCAGCTCTGGCAGTTTAGGCTCGGAAACGGTGTTCACGGTCACGGTGAACTCAGCAGTTTTGCCTGCCAGGTCGAGGTTCTGGTAGTCCTCTGGGAAGGTCAGGTTCAGAACGCGCTCTTCGCCGGCTTTAGCGCCAACCAGACCGTCTTCGAAACCAGGGATCATGCGGCCGGAACCCAGCACCAGCTGAGTACCTTTGGCAGAACCACCTGCGAACACTTCACCGTCGACCTTGCCGACGAAATCGATGTTCAGCTGGTCTTCGTTCTGGGCAGCGCGTTCGGCCACTTCAAAACGGGTGTTCTGCTTGCGCAGGACTTCCAGCATCTTGTCCAGATCGGCGTCAGCCACTTCGGCGCTCAGGCGCTCGACGGTGATGCCTTCGAAACCGGCAACGGTGAACTCAGGGAACACTTCGAATACGGCTACGTATTCCAGGTCCTTGCCCGCTTCCAGGGTTTTAGGTTCGATCGAAGGCGAACCAGCCGGATTCAGCTTCTGCTCGACGACAGCTTCGTAGAAGGAAGACTGGATCACGTCGCCCACGGCTTCTTGACGTGCATCAGCCCCGAAACGCTGACGGATCACGCTCATTGGCACTTTGCCTGGACGGAAGCCAGCGATCTTGGCCTTTTGGGCAGTCTGCTGCAGACGCTTGTTGACCTGAGTCTCGATGCGCTCAGCCGGCACGGTGATGCTCATGCGGCGCTCAAGAGCAGAAGTATTTTCAACAGAAACTTGCATGGATATTCCTCGTTGCACAGACGTTAGCCGGCCGTTTCCGACCCCAGAATCAAGGGCATGCATTCTAGTGGGTCAAACTCAAGAAGTCACCCTACTGAAAACGGGTAAAAAAACAGCAGGCAATTTATAGGCGGGGACAAACGGTTGTGCCTCGCCCTGTTAGCAAATACAGCCAATCAAGCCAGGGCTCTGCACCCACCTTCCTATATATAGAAGGAATCGGCAATCCGCCCCTGACAGCCAACCCCGCGAGGGGATCGGCGGGCAAATCAGGCATCATCGAGAAACATAAATACGACGAAGCGACCTGCCCCTGCGGCCCACAACCTGCAGCCACCAACACTCAAACCACTGAAACAAAAAAGGCGCCAGACTGTTAAATCTGGCGCCTTTCGGAATATGGGGTGGACGATGGGGATCGAACCCACGACAACGGGAGTCACAATCCCGTGCTCTACCAACTGAGCTACGCCCACCATATTGCGTGACAAAGAAGCCAAACAACTTCTTTGTTGAACCTCAATCATGCCAATCGGCATGAGTGAAGCTTTATTTGGTGCGGATGAAGAGACTCGAACTCTTACGCCTCGCGGCGCTGGAACCTAAATCCAGTGTGTCTACCAATTCCACCACATCCGCGGGTTGAAGCTGTTAAAGCAAAGGCGCCAGACTATTAATCTGGCGCCTTTCGAAATATGGGGTGGACGATGGGGATCGAACCCACGACAACGGGAGTCACAATCCCGTGCTCTACCAACTGAGCTACGCCCACCATATCGCGCTACTTGTGCCAATGCTGCCTAATGGCGCACCCGGCAGGACTCGAACCTGCGACCATCCGCTTAGAAGGCGGATGCTCTATCCAGCTGAGCTACGGGCGCCTTGTTAATCTGTACCCTTGAAGGACTACAAACTAAGTGCTTTTCAGTCTTGCGGAACCGTAACTCCGCTCGACCTTCTTAACCAGTGCTAGGCTGTGCCCGACAAGTGCGACGAATAGTATAGAGCCCCCTGAAGGTCGTCAAATCCTTTTTGAAAAAAATTCATTTAATTAAAGGAGTTAGGGGAATTTGCAGACCAAGCGCCTTTGCCCTCACCTCGTGACATGCGAGAATGCGCTCTCTTTTTTTCCCCTCTCGATGGTTAATCACGCGCAATGACTGCACAACTAATCGACGGCAAATCGATCGCCGCCAGCCTGCGCCAGCAGATCGCCAAACGAGTTGCCGAGCGTCGCCAGCAAGGCCTGCGCACACCCGGCCTCGCGGTGATCCTGGTCGGCAGCGATCCTGCCTCTCAGGTTTATGTCTCGCACAAGCGTAAAGACTGTGAAGAGGTCGGCTTCCTATCCCAAGCCTATGACCTGCCTGCCGACACCACTCAAGCAGCGCTGACCGATCTGATCGATCGCCTGAACGACGACCCGGCAATCGACGGCGTTCTGCTTCAGTTGCCTCTACCTGAACACCTGGACGCCTCCAAATTGCTGGAGCGCATTCGTCCCGACAAGGACGTCGACGGTTTCCACCCTTATAACGTCGGTCGCCTGGCCCAGCGCATTCCGCTGCTGCGCCCGTGCACGCCCAAAGGCATCATGACGCTGCTGGAAAGCACCGGCGTCAATCTTTACGGGATGGACGCGGTCATTGTCGGGGCTTCCAACATTGTTGGTCGTCCGATGGCGATGGAACTGCTGCTGGCCGGTTGCACCGTGACGGTCACCCACCGCTTCACCAAGGATCTGGCCGGCCACGTCGGTCGCGCCGACTTGGTAGTGGTTGCCGCCGGCAAGCCGGGCCTGGTCAAAGGTGAGTGGATCAAGGAAGGCGCGATCGTGATCGACGTCGGCATCAACCGTCAGGCAGACGGCAAACTGGTCGGCGACGTGACTTACGAATCCGCCCTGGCCCGTGCCGGCTGGATCACTCCGGTACCGGGTGGCGTAGGCCCGATGACCCGCGCCTGCCTGCTGGAAAACACGTTGTACGCCGCCGAAACACTGCACAGCTGAGTTAACTCTCACCCTGCTGCACCCAAAAGAACCCCGCCCATCGCGGGGTTCTTTTTGCCTGTAGCAAACAGCTCGGTCACAGAGGTCGGACAACTGCAAAGCCAAATAGTAAAGAAAGAGTTACAGCATTAAATATTCTTCACTTTTACCCCCCGTCTTGCAGGCGCCTATGGCTTTCCTGGCACATACTCCTAAAATGCGTCGTTTTTAAGAAACAGCCCGTTACAGAACGGCATATCCACCCTTTATGAGTCTGCCAGCGTGAAAATCCGTCTTTCCATCCTGAGCCTAGTTTTTGCAGTTACAGGGACTTTCATCACGCCAACGGTCAACGCCGGTGAAACCACCGCGGCACCACGAGACACTGCACAACTGAAGATCGCTTCCGGCAGCGCTTTGCTGATGGATCTGCAAACCAACAAAGTCATCTATGCCAGCAATCCTGACGTCGTCGTACCCATCGCCTCCGTCAGCAAACTGATGACCGGCCTGGTGGTCGTAGAAGCGCGGCAGAACATGGACGAATATATTCCCGTTAACATCAGCGACACCCCGGAAATGAAAGGCGTGTTCTCCCGAGTCAAACTCCAAAGCGAATTGACGCGCCGCGAGATGCTGTTGATCGCCCTGATGTCATCGGAAAACCGTGCCGCCGCAACCTTGGCGCATCACTATCCGGGCGGTTACGTCGCGTTCATTGCCGCCATGAACGCCAAAGCCAAGGCGCTGGGCATGACCAGTACCCACTTCGTCGAACCGACGGGTCTCTCCCCGCGCAACGTGTCCACCGCCCGCGACCTGAGCAAACTGCTGATCGCCGCGCACAAGTACCCACTCTTGACCGAGCTGAGCACGACCAAGGAAAAAACCGTTACATTCCGTAAACCCAACTACAGCCTGGGTTTCCACAATACCGACCACTTGATCAACAAGCCGAACTGGGACATCAAGCTGACGAAAACCGGGTTTACCAACCAGGCCGGTCACTGCCTGGTGCTGGTGACCAGCATGGGCAACCGTCCGGTTGCGCTGGTGATTCTCGATGCCTTCGGCAAGTACACGCACTTTGCCGATGCGACCCGTATTCGCAGCTGGGTTGAAACCGGCAAGAGCACCAACGTGCCATCCGTCGCCCTGCAGTACAAGTCAGACAAGAACCTCAAGCATCGCCAGAGCGGTGTGATTGAAGCCTCAAAATAAGGTCGAAACATCCATAAATGAAAAGCCCCGAATTTTCGGGGCTTTTTTTGTCCAGCGATCAATCATTGGGCAACGGCATCTGATCGTCATCCGGAATGCCATCCCCGGCACTCGGGTCTCGCCAGCCCTGTGGATGCTTCGTCGGCACCACGGTCGGCCTGGCCAAGGGATCCCTTAGCGGGCTGTCCGGATCCATCACCGGGTCCAGGTCCGCCTCGGGGGTTGTTGGAACGTTTTCGGGAGGGTCCGAATGTTTGTCGTCGAAGCTCGAATCGGTAGACATATGCACCTCTGACTAAGACTTGGGTTTCAGATTACCGAGCGGGTCGTAAGGCTTTGCCGGTGTCTTCTTGCCCTCCTCACCCGGTTTTATATCTTTGGGTGCCCTGGCAGGTCCGATGGGGTCGACCTGAGGATCAGCAACGTCCGGAGAGTCGGGGTCGAACCCCAACTCATTATCGGACGAATGCTCGGACGAGTGTGGGCCGACGGGGGTATTGGATTGAGCCATGGACGCCTCCTGGTCACGGCCCGGCGAGAAACCCGGGCCCTTTACATCAGAGGCGAACAACGTCGAGTAGTGCCCGGCGGATGACAAACGGAAACTACTGCGCGGTCAGCGCCTTCTTCGCCCTGGCTGCCGCTTGCTCCTGACCTGACTGGGCAAGATCGTTCGCCGCTTTCAGCCAGCGCTGCTGATCGACGTTGGCCGGAATCTGGTCCGGCTTCTGGATCAAAACGGCCCAACCGCCTGCATTCTCGAGCGCCGACTCAAAGGCGCTGAACCCCATCAGCAACCGACGATCCATCCCGGTGCGCAGCAACACGGTCTGCTTCTGACGGTTGTAACCGGCAAGAATGGCGTATCGCGGCCCGGCCCAGAATGCCGAGCCTTCAGTAATGCGTACCATCACCGGATAACCGGCTGCGACCTGGGTCAGCAGCGCCGACAATTGGCTGTCGAGGGGATAGACCACCATCCCGTATTCGCGGGCGAGGTTTTGCATGTTCTGCTGCAACCGGTCTTCGGCGCCCGGTAAATTCAGGGGCTTTTCAAGCAACCCCGGAGTTATCACGATGTCCTGTTGGGACAACAGGCTGGCCAGCACTTGAGGCCCGCTC